>JBFIJJ010000116.1:0-8245 GCA_041600795.1 Methylophagaceae bacterium
ACCCAGTGTTGTTCTGCCGGCCAGATATGATCATTTAACCATGTCATTAACGGTAAATCATCTGCTAGGCCGCGTAATAAAGACATAGCGGCATGAGCATGATTATTAATCAAACCGGGCATTAGGCAATGTTGATCGAGGTGATGTTCGATCTCTGCTGAATATTTCTGTTTTGCCTGATCTTGAGCAATTAAGGCTACAATATAACCATCATTGATCACGACAGAGTGATGTTCTAACACCGAATTTTTAGCATCGACGGGTATCACCCAGCGTGCATGTATAATGAGATCGACTTTTTTCATGAACATGATTATACCTCCATCGACAGGAGAAGACATTGGATAAACAAGCTGATTCTATTCAGCCGGTAAAATGGCTGGACGGTAAGTTATTTTTGCTTGATCAACGCTTGCTACCACATCAGAAGATTTGGCTCGACTTTAGCCATCCAGATGATTTGGCACATGCGATTACAGATATGGTTGTTCGTGGTGCCCCTGCTATTGGGATCACGGCTGCCTATGGCGTTGTGTTAGCGGCAAGACAAGCATGGAATGTTGCTGGTGTTAATTGGAAACAAGCAATGACAGCACCACTTGCACGGCTGGCAGAGTCACGTCCAACGGCGGTTAATTTGCATTGGGCGCTTCATCGTATGACTGAGCTCTACATCAGCCTGCCTGATACTGAATCAGCTGAAACTATCCTGCTACAAGAAGCACGGACAATTCATCAACACGATATCTCATCCAACCACATAATGGGAAAATTAGGTTCGGAACTGTTAGAAACAGGCAGTGTCGTATTAACGCATTGCAATGCCGGCGCTTTAGCAACAGGTGGATTTGGAACTGCATTAGGAGTGATTAGACAGGGCTATGATGACGGCAAAATCAGCCATGTTTATGCTGATGAAACTAGGCCTTGGTTACAAGGTTCAAGGCTAACCGTATGGGAATTACAGCAAGATAATATTCCCGTGACATTGCAAGCTGAAGGTGCAGCAGCATCTTTAATGGCATCTGGTGAACTTGATTGGGTGATTGTGGGAGCCGATCGAATTACTGCAAATGGTGATGTTGCCAATAAAGTTGGTACGTATATGCTCGCCATTTTAGCTAAATATCACGGTGTTAAAATGATGGTTGTTGCTCCTACTTCGACTATAGATTGGGAGTTACACGATGGCAGTGAAATTCCGATTGAACAACGAGCACAACAAGAAGTGACAATGTTACACGGTAAAAATATTGCACCAATAGGTACGGTAGCATCTAATCCCGCATTTGATGTGACGCCAGCCGGGCTAATTGACGCTATCGTGACAGAAGCTGGTGTTGTTTTGTCACCATCAATTGAAACCATGAATAAACTTAAATCGAAGAATTAAGGTAATAAACATGACTGAAACAGTATTAGTGACAGGCAGTAATCGAGGTATAGGCCTTGAATTATGTAAACAGTTAGCGATGAAAGGGAAACATGTTATAGCAACCTGTCGCCATAGTTCTCCTGCTCTTGATGCTTTGAACGTAGAAGTAATTGAAGGTGTTGATACCTCAGATCTGAAAAGTTTAAATGCGCTGGCAAAAAAACTGGAAGGGCGTGGCATTAACTGGCTAATCAATAATGCTGGGATTGCCAATGGTATTTCGATGGACGAATTAGATCAATCAGCGGTTGAAAGTAGTATCCGTATGTTTGAAGTCAATAGTCTTGGACCGTTGTTAACAACACAAGCATTATTAAATAATCTTGGCGTTGGTAGTAAAGTTGGCATAGTCACTAGTCGAATGGGGTCGATCGCAGATAATGATTCGGGTGGCAGCTACGGCTATCGCATGTCAAAAGCGGCGGTTAATGCAGCCGGTAAATCATTATCAATTGATTTAAAGCCGCATGGTATTGCCGTCGGTATTCTTCACCCAGGTTGGGTTCGTACCGATATGACGAGTCACAATGGCCTGATTGATCCAGACGAATCAGCTGCTGGTTTAATTGCACGAATGGAAGAATTGAATATCAAAAATACGGGTTCATTCTGGCATAGCAACGGTGACTTGCTTCCTTGGTAAATTACCCTGGTTTAAGTAAGAATCAACAGTATGATCTGCCGGCTCTTACCAAGCCGGCGCAACCTATGTCTGCTAAATTTGAAGATAGTACCCATCAACTTTGGCATTGTGAAACAGTTAAAGGCTTTAAAGTTCTCAAAGTCTGTAATCATGACAACATAAAAGAATCAACCTTCTGGCAAGGCATGAATAGCCTATTTGATGCTCAGTTTCCCGATTCATTAGGGCATATAGAACAAATTTATCATCTACTTTCAAGCCATAGTCCACTCATCATTCCCAAGCCGAGTGCTTACCAGTCCTCCGTTTTTGTTTTGTCGGATTATTTACAGGGTCAGGAGGTCGACGCTTCAACAACTACGGATGAAATGGTTAAGCAGCTCGCCGAACATGTTGCCGTTTTACATCAGTTACAACAGGATAAATGGGGAGCGATACATCACGCTAACTTTTATGCTCAAGATTGGTCACCACGCCTGTATGCCACGCTTGTATGCTTGCTCGAATCTCAGTCTTTCGATCTGAGTAATAACATCATCACCCAGACATTAGAACAAGCTAAACAGATTTCAGTGAGCCAGTTTGTACCAGTGATGGCGGATCTGCGTTGGGATCAATTTCTACATCAACAAGGCCAATTATCAGCGGTTGTCGATCTTGATGCCTTTGTCTATGCACCGCAAGAACTAGAGCTAGTCATGCTTGAATATTTATTAGCCGCGGATCAATTTAACTACTTTATCGATAGTTACACACGCTATTTGCCTTTGCCCACGTTAGATACAGTGAGACAGCCTTATCGTCTACTATTGTTTCTTATGAATATGTTGGGGGAAACCGATATTGATTTATGGCTTAACGCTCCTACGCGATTTTAAATAATTAACGTATTGAACGATAATTACCATCGCGTCCACGTTTACTGAGTACCAGCTGCCAGAGTTGTCCTTGTTTGCAACGGAAAAAACCGGCACAGCTGTGCAGATAATATTTCCACATACGATAGAATCGCTCATCGTAAACTGCTGATAACTCAGGCCATGCATTATCAAAGTTATGCCACCAAGCCATTAATGTTTTATCGTAGTCGAACCCAAAATTATGCCAATCTTCGATAATAAATCGACCATTAAGCACTCTGGCTAATTCTTCAGCTGATGGCAAACGACCGTTAGGGAAAATATATTTATCGATCCAATGATCGATATTGAGTGATGTTTGGTGAATACCGATCGTGTGTAATAAGAACAAGCCATTATCTTTAAGCAGTTTAAGTGCACAATCAAAATACGTAGCATAATTTCTAGGGCCGACATGTTCAAACATACCGATCGATACAATCTTGTCAAATTGACCTGTTAATGCACGATAATCCTGTAATTCGATGGTGACAGGTAATCCTTCACAGCGTTGTTGAGCAAGCAGTTGTTGTTCTTTTGATATGGTAATCCCAACCACTTCAACACCATAATTTTCTGCCGCATATCGTGCAAAACCACCCCAGCCGCAACCGATCTCTAACACCTTTTCACCTGGTTCAAGTTCAAGTTTTCGACAGATCAAATCAAGCTTGTTAAGTTGAGCCTGATTTAGATTGTCAGCCTGAGCCCAGTACCCACAGGAATAACTCATCGTTGGATCTAACATGGCTTCAAACAGATCGTTACCAGTATCGTAATGCTGTTCACCAACTTGGTATGCACGTTTACTGGATTGTAAATTAAATATATTTTGCCGGATTACCTCAGCAATTAATCTGAGTTTTGCAACACCACCAAAATAGTGTTCAACATCAATTTTTAAGAGACGATGAAACAGCTCATCTAATTGCATGCATTCCCACATATTGTCCATATAACTCTCACCAAAACCAAGCGAGCCGTGAGTGAGAATGCGCCGATAGGTACGGGGATCAAATACTTGAATATCCCACGGATTTTCACCATTAAATGCCACACCTGCGAGACGTGTCATTTCTTCTAATACTGTTGGCGGTGGGGTGGTAAGTGTCTGACTTATTCTTTGTTCAGCCAATTTTGCATAGGATTTTTTTGATGCTACATCTGTCATGCGCTATCTCCCCTAATTGCAATTTTATCCTTGTAATCAATACGATAACTGATTCTCAATGTTTTTAATATACGGAAATAACTAAAATTGATTCAGGAATTATCGGAGAAAGCAAATATGGAAACTACAGTTAGTTAATATATCCGGATCAATAGATCAGCCTTACCGTTATTGATTTTGTTGTTATTTCTACTAATTTAGTTGCGATGTGGATAAATATTTTTATAACTATCAGGATCTTGTGGATTTTGAATTTGATTTAAAATTTTCATTTGTTTGTCAGCTTCTTGAAGATTCTCTTCAAGCAGTTTCATAGTTTCTTTAGTTACTTTTCCATCATTATCAAGTTCAAGTCTTATTAACTGAAGATAATTCAGTACGTTATTCATCACATGATTGACAGCGGACAGAACGAGATGGAAAGAAGAAATAGATTTTTCTTTAGATTCAATTTCTTTTTGCTTTAAATGGACACTGATGATCCAAGACTGCATGATTGATGCGGTTAGTGTCGCAATTAAAGACGTGATAATGATAGTTATGGTGTGAGATTGCCAAGGAGTGAGGCTACCTTCAAACACTAATTCTTTTAAGGTCTCATAAATTGCCATTATTGAGAAGGCCACACTAAAGACAATAACTAATAACCATTTTGATTTAATTATGTTCTTTGTCATGGGTTGCCTCGTTGCAACGATGAATATGAATTGGTTTCTAGACTAACTTGTGTATTCAGATAGTAACATAGCTCATTGTTTACGATACAGTTGTTGCCAGTTTATAAAACCAACCATAGCTAACACGGTATAAACCGCAAATAAGATAACTGTCGCGTAGTAACCTGATTGAGCGTAGAGCACAATTGCTGCTGAATCAATAACAACCCAGTACAGCCAATTCTGTAAGATTTTTCTCGCCATCAGCCACGTGTTCATAAGCGAGAAAATAGTGACACTAGCATCGAGGTAGGGATTCTGTGAGCTTTGAGTTGTCTGTAGATAATACGCTGTCACTAGACTTAGCACTGTTGCTGAAAATAAAAATGCACTTTGTTTTGTCCATGACCAACTGGTGATGGCTAAATTATCTTCACTGATACCATGTTTTCGCCATAATAGATAACCATAAATCGCCATACCCATATAGTAAAAGTTGAGCAGCGCTTGCATGGGAAGTTGTCCCTCCCAAAACAAGACGGTGTAAATCAGTGTACTGATAAACGCCAGAGGCCAACACCATTGAGATTCTCTTGCGGCAAAGATGATATAACCAATACCGAGAAAGGCTGCAAATATTTCCCAGCCAGACATAACAGCAAAAGCATCAACAATGAATGTTAGCCAGTTTGACATGTTTATTTATCGACTACGTCAGCACGATCTGTTCCGACCATTTTTAATACAAAAACACTGTGCGGCATAACACTGAACACCTGTTCAATTTCAGCATCCATGGTGTCCATCACATCACGATATTCGCCAAAGACTTGGGTGCTTAAACTATTACGTTTAACGATCAATTTTGGATTGGTTTCCAACTTGTCGATAAACGCTAAGATAGGTTCAACAAAACCCTCAGTAAGTGGATAAAGGCTGATATCAATTGATATGCGCATAATTACTTCCTAAATAATGTAAAAAAGGGCTCGTATTGAGCACTTTATAATGAGGCTAGTAATCCCAAGTTAAGTTGATACCAATAACTCGAGGATCACCTTTCTGAGTATAGGTTTTCGCCGCATAGCCGGCTGATGGGTCGATACCGAAGAAAAAGCCTCTAGTATCATAATCTTTATCTAACAAGTTTCTGCCCCAAAGTGACACTTTCCAGTTTCCTTTGGCATAATCTAAACTTGAATTAACTAAGGCATACGATTTTGATTTTGAATTGTGGCTGTTTGAGAAATAGAACTCGTCTTTACCTTCGACATTAGCCCTAAATGTCCAGTTGTGAGTGACATAATATTCGCCGCCCAAACTAAACTGGTATACAGGAGCATGAGCAATACGGCGACCACTCAGCGTGATGCCATCGGCTAATAATTTAGGATTTTCATAGTCGTCTAATACCGCATCTAACAAACCAATAGAACCGAAAACACGCCATTGATTGTTAATTAACCAATCTAGATCGGCTTCTAGCCCAATATTACTTACTTGGTCAGCATTGACGAGATAGTCAATGAAATCTGTACCAGGTCCTGGTACTTTAGGTACTGCAAGTGAGGTTTTTAATTGGGCATCTTTACGAAGTGTATAGAAGGCGGTGATATTAGTTATTAAGTCACCTTCCAACCATGCGGACTTCATTCCTGCTTCAATCGTCCAAGAATATTCAGAATCAAAACTACGCTCATTACTGGTTAATCTAGGATCATCATTAATACCACCGGCTTTATATCCACGGGAAAGCGTAGTGAAAAGCATGTGATTAGGTTCAATTTGATACTGTAAACCTAACTTGCCACCATAAAGAATTTCATCTGTTTCAACATCTAAACCATTTGAATCAGAATATTCAGCTTGCCAATTCTCAATACGGAGACCTGAAATTAACATCAGTTTTTCAGATAAATCAGTATTCAATTGACCAAAAATAGATGTATTTAAGGTGTCATAAGCATTGTTGAATGGGTAAACAGCAGGGGTATCATTATCAAAATAATTTCGATTGAGATCCTGTGTTTGACTTGCATGATAAAAGCCAACCGTCCAAGCGGTTGTATTATTGAAGATTTTACCATTTTCATTTGATAAAGCCCGACCTTCAAACGAGTAGTTTTCTCGTTGACGTAGATATTGATCAAACGCGCTATAAGGAAATAATCCCGCATCAAAATGGCCGTTATATGACCAATCGTCATCGTAGCTGTATTCAAGATCGGATTGTGAATATGTGACCGTCGATTGCAACTGAACTTTATCACTTGCACGCCAATCTGATTTTAGGGCAAAAGCATCTGTTTTTTGAGCATCTTTGCCCGGCTGGTCCGAAAAGCTGTTACGAGTATTATCCAATGTAAACGCATCATAGCCGTTATCTATATCGATATGTAGTAGATTTAAATCAAGGGTTAAATCGTTATCAACCAACCACTTTAAATGAGCTCTCGCAGTAATTTCATCTTTATCTTGGGTATCATCACGACCAAGGTATGAGTTATCCATATAGCCATCTGATTGATGACTATACACAGACATACGACCTAACAAGGTATTTTCAACAAGCGCACCACCAACAGCCACCCCAACATTATGTGTGTTGTAATCTGCAATTCCTGTTTCGACATGAATTTCTAAATCTTCAGTGGGTTGTTTGCTTTGCAAGTTAATTAATCCTGCTAGGGCATTAGCACCATATAGTGTTCCTTGCGGGCCGCGTAGAATTTCAACTTGTTCTATATCAAACAGTGTTGCCGCGCCAGCAGAACGACTTAAATCTATACCATCAATATAGAGACCTACTGATGGATTAAGTGGCGCTTTGAATTCACTACGCTCCCCGATACCACGAATTTGAAAATATTGGCCGCGGGATGCACCACTGGAAACATTAACGTTAGGAGCTAGATTAAGAATGTCTTCGACATGTTGAGCTCCACGAGATTCAATCGTTTCACTGTCAATAGAGGTTAAGCTTACTGGTGTTTTAAGTGCTGTGTTTGGTCTGAAATCAGCACCGACAATCATTGCAGGCAGATTTATTTCTTCAGCGTAAGCCGATGTAGCAATAGCACATAGAATTGCGGTTGATACAACTTTGTAATTCATTGTTATCCTTTTAGATAAAAAGGACAGGGGATAACGTATATCTAAGCATTGACTGTGCAATGATTGCATCGCTGCCTGTCCCTACGCCAGTATTAACTGGATCAGGTTCATAGGGTTCCACATTCATAAAAGAATATGATCTCAGGCTCCATGCCACCCCTAGGCAGATTAGTTAAAAACGTTAACTAATCTTCAAAGGCAGCATTATAGTGCAATACAGGCGTTATAACTAGTGAAATAACACATTTTTATAGGCATAACATATTGTTTTTATAAATAAATTGAGAACTTTTATTTAATACTGGTTCTGCAAATAGAGCAGATACG
>JBFIJJ010000117.1:0-8244 GCA_041600795.1 Methylophagaceae bacterium
ACGCAAAATACCTTATTACCGTCGCCAGATTGGCCTTGTATTCCAAGACCATAATTTACTTCATGACCGTACTGTATTTGATAATGTCGCTTTACCCTTAGTTATTGCTGGTGAAAATCACCGTGAAATTGGGCGACGTGTGCGCGCCTCGCTCGATAAAGTAGGTCTATTAGGAAAGGAACGTAATTTACCGATAGCCTTATCTGGCGGTGAACAACAACGAGTAGGCATAGCCAGAGCTGTCGTTAATCGACCGGCTATTTTACTAGCCGATGAACCAACAGGTAATTTAGACCCAGATTTGTCACGTGACATCATGCAGTTATTCGAACAATTCAATCAAGTGGGTACCACTGTTTTTATTGCTACTCATGATCATGACTTAATACAAACACTACCTTATCGCCAAATACAGCTACATCAAGGTCGATTAGCACAGCGAGAAGTCGAATGAGTTTATCAACGATCATGACAAACTACTTCTTGCGTCATGTGCAAGTCATGTTATTTAGCTTGGGTCAACTGTGGCGCCAACCTGTTGCCAGTTTAATGACCGTTACTGTCATTGGAATCGCATTGGCATTGCCTGCTGGATTGTTTGTATTACAACAAAATATGACAACAGTTAGCGAACAATGGGATGACTCTAATCAAATTACCTTGTTTTTGAATACTGATATTTCTCAGGTAGAAGGCAAGCAACTCAGTCTAGATTTAAAAAAATGGCCTAACATTGGCCAAGTCCAGTTTCAATCAGCAGAACAATCACTGGCCGAGTTTCGTCAATTATCTGGATTGGGTGATTTATTAGACTCTTTACCTAAAAACCCCTTGCCCGCTGTCATTATCGTTTATCCTGCAGAAGATATCGTCAGTCCAGATGCCATTGGCAGTTTGCTGGCGCGATTAGAAGCGATGCCACAAGTTGATCAGGCACAACTTGATATGGAATGGCTACAACGATTACGTAGCATCAATAAAACCATTCATCGCGGCATTAGTATTCTTGGAATTTTATTATCACTCAGCGTCTTACTTATTATTGGCAACACTATTCGCCTAGCCATTTTAAGTCGCCAATCTGAAATTAAAGTAATGAAATTAGTCGGAGCAACAGATCGCTTTGTACGCCGCCCTTTCTTATATACCGGGTTTTGGTATGGCTTACTTGGTGGTGTATTGGCCTGGATAACGTTGATGCTCACATTGAGTGTAATTTCCGGCCCAATTGATGAACTGATTGCTCATTATGGAAGTAATTTTGACTTACAGTGGTTCTCTGTAAGTATGCTGACAACATTACCTTCAATAGGTGTTGTTCTTGGTGCCGCAGGTGCCTGGTTAGCAGTCAGTAGGCATATACACATGATTGAACCTAATTAAGATTCAACAACTAGACAACAGCAGGAACTTTCTCTTAAAATTCCGTTCTTAGTGTTTGACTAGATAACTTAATGTTATCATAAATGTATTAGATTATAGGGAGGCCACAATATGGCAACAGAAGTAGCCCGATACAATTTTGCATTAGCACCAATTGGTAACTTAGATTCATACACAAATCTTGCGCAGAACATTCCAATGTTAACTGCGGAAGAAGAGTATGACCTTGCCATGCGTTTGCAACGTGACGGTGATTTAGACGCTGCCCAACGACTTGTTTTGTCACATCTTCGTTTTGTTAATCGTATTGCTAAAGGCTATAGTGGATATGGCTTACCTGTCGCAGATCTAATTCAAGAAGGCAATATCGGCTTGATGAAAGCCGTAAAACGATTTGATCCTGAAAAAGGTGTGCGCCTCGTCTCTTTTGCTGTGCATTGGATTCGTGCAGAAATTCACGAATATGTCATTCGTAACTGGCGTATTGTTAAAATCGCCACCACCAAAGCCCAACGCAAACTGTTTTTTAATCTACGTAGTGCCAAAAAACGTCTAGGCTGGTTGAACCAAGAAGAAGTAGAAGCAATTGCTGAAGATTTAGGGGTAACGGCTGAAAACGTACTTGATATGGAGCGCAGACTTTCTCAACCAGATGCATCGTTCGATTTACCTGCTGATGTTGATGATGATGAAACCAGTTTTTCACCTGTTGCTTATTTAACAGGGCCTGAAAATACCGATCCATCAATGGAATTAGAGCAGTTAGACTCAACTGACTATCAGCACACAAAATTAAGCAATGCGCTGGCATTATTAGATGATCGTAGCCGTGATATCGTTAGTCAACGTTGGTTGAATGATGATAGCAAGGCAACATTGCATACCTTAGCGGATCAATATCAAGTATCTGCCGAGCGAATTCGTCAAATCGAAAACAATGCGATGAAAAAACTAAAACATCTTATGGCTTAAATCTAAATCAAGCTCAAATAGGTTTACGTTATAAACATGCATAAAAAAAGCCCGCGATGATTGCGGGCTTTTTTATTGCTAGTAGTTTAATTCTAGCGTTCTAATAAAGGTGTTTTACCTGTTTTACCATCCCACTCTTCAGCATCAGGCAAGGCATCTTTTTTCTCAGAGATGACTGGCCATACCCGCGAAAGTTCTTCATTTATTTGCAAGAACTCGCTTTGTTCATCGGGTAGATCATCCTCAGAAAAGATAGCTTGTGCTGGGCATTCTGGTTCACATAATGTGCAATCTATACATTCATCTGGGTCAATAACCAAAAAGTTTGGCCCTTCATGGAAACAGTCTACTGGGCAGACATCCACGCAGTCAGTATATTTACACTTGATACAGTTTTCTGTGACAACAAAGGTCATGATAATTTCTCCAAATTCACAAATTACAGGCCGGCTGCAAAAAATCAAACCGTAATTTTACATGATTTCAAACTAGTCTGGGCAATGTTACTTTTTAAGGTATGATCGTAGTCATTACTATTTAAGGTTATTCGCTATGCACAGGATATTAACAATTGCTTTTTTTGTAACTGTTTTTGTAATTGGCGCGGCTTTTTCCGCTAAAAATACAGGCGCTGTTACCATAGACTTTTATTTTTCAACAATCACGTTACCGCTTTCTGTCATCATCATTTTTTCATTAATAATAGGAATTGTGATTGGTGCATTAGCTATTTTTGCCGGAACGCTAAATCTTCGTTATGAAAATAGACGCATACACAAACAACTTGCCACGACCGAACAAGAACTAAACAGTCTGCGTATTCTACCTATTAAAAACGAGCACTAGAGCCAAACAATATGGAATTGTTATTCCTCCTTCTTCCGATCGCAGCCCTTTCAGGTTGGTTGCTTGCGAAAAAACAATACAATAAAACCAAGCCGTCTAATTCATCAGCGTTTAACCCTGACTATTTTAAAGGTTTGAATTTTTTACTTAACGAACAACCTGATAAAGCTATCGACGTTTTTATTAAATTACTTGAAGTCAACAGTGAAACCGTCGA
The DNA here is from genome assembly GCA_041600795.1 of Methylophagaceae bacterium. Taxonomy (GTDB): domain Bacteria; phylum Pseudomonadota; class Gammaproteobacteria; order Nitrosococcales; family Methylophagaceae. The sequence goes on from JBFIJJ010000117.1 coordinate 3,419, forward strand.
AACACATCTAGCATTAGCTAACTTATTTCGACGTAGAGGTGAAACTGACAGAGCAATTAGAATTCACCAAAATCTAATTGCACGACCAACATTAACACCAATGCAACGTGATAATGTTTTAGTTGAGCTGGGCCTAGATTATATGAATGCGGGTGTGCTCGATCGGGCTGAACATTTATTTCTGGAACTTTTAAGCAAGACATCGCCGCCACTAGAGGCCTGTAAACAATTACTACGTATCTATCAACAAGAGAAAAAATGGCCACAAGCAATAGATATGGCGATAAAACTACAAGCTCAAGGTAAAGAAGATATTGGGCCAACAATCGCTCAGTTTTACTGCGAACTGGCTGAAAAACAGATGTCATCTGAGCCAAACGGCACGTTAGCCATACTCAAAAAAGCGCATTATTATGATGCTAATTGTGTTCGAGCATCATTGTTAGAGGCCGATTGTCTGATTAAGACAAAACATTTCCGCAAAGCAATCAAAGTATTGCAAAACATCGAAAAACAAAATGTAAATTATATTTCTGAAGCATTGCAGCGACTATTACATTGCTATCAAAATACGAATAACGTGAGTGAATTCCTTGAGTGGTTACAATCACTATTGAGTCGTCACCCTAATCTAACAAGTGTTCGAATCATGCTTGCCCAGATCATTCAAATGCAGCATGGCAGTCAAGCCGCTCATGACTATCTTTACCAACAATTACAATCACATCCATCGGTGGAAGGCCTGCACACATTAATGTCGCTGGCAGAACCTTCACATCAAACTATAGTGCCACTTATCAAAGGCATAACCCATACCATGGTTCGCCGCGGGCATCGTTATAGTTGTCAGAATTGTGGCTTTTCAGGAAAAACCATGCACTGGCAATGTCCTAGTTGCAAACGATGGAATAGTGTCAAACCTACAGAAATTCATCTATCTTCTTTAGAATCATTATTGGAGTTATCACAATGAGTGCGATCCGCATTTATCATAATCCTCGTTGCAGTAAATCTCGACAAACATTAGCGTTATTAGAACAACAAGGCATTGAACCAGAAATCATTGAATATTTAAAAACGCCTCCGACTAAAGAAACACTGAAATCAGTATTAGAACAACTTGGTATTTCTGCTCGTCAACTTTTACGAACCGGTGAAGCAAGCTACAAAGAATTAAATTTAGCTAATCCAGCACTGACAGACGATCAACTCATTGAAACAATGTGCGCACATCCAAAATTAATCGAACGCCCTATTGTTATTAATAATGGTCAGGCTAGATTAGGTCGCCCACCTGAAACAGTGCTTGAGATTGTGTAATGACTGAAATTCTAATTCTGTACTACAGCCAATCTGGTCATGTCACTAAAATGAGCGAACAAATTGCGCGTGGTGTTGAGTCGGTTGAAAGTTGCATAGCTAAAATAAGAACCGTGCCCAATATTTCAACTGTGTGCGAACAAACGGAAGACACTATTCCTAGTCAAGGCCATCTTTATGCCACTAATGACGATTTGGCCAACTGTGATGGCTTAATTATGGGTAGCCCTACTCGCTTTGGCAATATGGCTGCTCCCTTAAAATACTTTATAGATAAAACCAGTGATCTTTGGTTATCAGGTTCACTTATAGGCAAGCCTGCAGCTGTATTTACCTCAACAGGAAGTTTACATGGCGGTCAAGAATCAACATTATTATCGATGATGATTCCGCTGATGCATCACGGCATGATTGTGATGGGATTGCCTTATAGTGAAAGCGCATTAATGACAACAAAAGATGGTGGTACGCCATACGGAGCAAGCCACTTAGCAGGCCCTAATAATGATCGGGAGTTAAGTGAAACCGAAGCCAGCTTATGTAAAGCATTAGGACATCGATTAGCCACTACTGCTAAGGCATTAACATCATGAGTATTTTTTTCAAACGACTCGCATTATTTAGCTTTTTTGGATTAATGGTGACATTAATTTGTTGGATAACACTTGGGCAACATAGTAGTAATTTTCCAACTGCAGCATGGTTAATACTGGCCCTGCTCCCACTATTATTCCCGCTACGCGGGATCCTACATGGCAAACCCTATACCCACGCTTGGACAAGCTTTCTGATGTTAGGCTATTTCTCACATGGGATCGGAGAGTTGTACAGTGCGCCTAATTTTCACCTTTATGCCAGCCTAGAAATACTATTTAGCTGTTTAACATTTACTGCATCTATTGTTTTTATTAAATTTAATGCTAAACTGAGCAAAGACTCACAAAACCAATAATTTCAATATGTTATAAATAAGCTTGTTGATTCTTTTGTGGAGCGTGACCATGACAACCATTTCAGCCTATCAATCTGCGATATCTGGAATTCAGAACGGACTTCAAAGCTTAAACCAGAATGTCGCTAAGATAGCGTCTACCAATAGTATTGAGTCTATCTCAGACCTGACGGAACCCTTAGTTGGAATACTAAGTGATAAACAACAAGTCGAAGCTTCAGCAAAAGTTATCGAAGCCAGCAATTCTATGCTTGGAACGATACTCGACATTAAAGTCTAAACATGAACATTACTGTTACAGCATCGCTAACGACAGTAACTCCCCAAAGGCAGAGTTCATCACTCAATGCAACGAATAGTACAAAAACTGATAGCAACAACGCAGAAGAATTAAGACAGATACAACAACTCAAAGCGCGTGACAGAGAAGTGCGTGCTCATGAAGCTGCGCATGTGGCTGCCGGTGCAGGGCTAATACGAGGCGGCACTAACTTTACCTATCAACGCGGCCCCGATGGGGTCCAATATGCTGTTGGTGGTGAAGTCAATATTGATACATCCAAAGTAGCAAATAATCCTCAAGCTACAATACAAAAGGCACAACAAATTCGATCAGCAGCGCTTGCTCCCGCCCAACCGTCTTCTCAAGACCGTAATGTTGCTGCAAAAGCAGCTCAACTAGCTATCGAAGCACGAGCAGAGCTGAATCAGCAGCAAAATAATGACGATAAATCGAAATCATTTAGCGCAGTTCGATCAAATTCAACTTCATCTTATGGCGATTTATTTGATGCCAGCGCCTAGTTTGTCTCCTGAAATTTGTTAGACTATAGCCATAGATTTCTGAACATACCTGATTCATTTTGATAGAACATACGCCTAGTCCACTTTCATTAAGCTTGATTCAACACTCTTTAGACACTGAAACTCGTGCTAAAGTAAATGATATCTTAATTTTTGACTCAATTTCCTCGACTAATGATGCACTTTGGCAACAATTAGAGAAAGGTCGACAAGGCCCTTTAGTTTGTCTTAGTGAAACTCAAACAGCTGGGCGTGGACGGCGCGGCGATCTATGGCATTCTCCTGCTGCAGGCAATCTTTATTTATCGATTCTATGGCCATTTCCCGCAGATATGGCACATAATGGCCTTAGTATTGCTATTGGCATTAGTTTAATTCAGGTTCTCAAAGCGGAAGGAATCAATAACTTACAGCTAAAATGGCCTAATGACATTTTGCATAAAAGGAAAAAACTAGCTGGAATTCTAGTAGAATCAAGGCTCGGTACAAAGCAAAATACCGTTGTCGGCATTGGCCTTAATTTTAAGCTTCCACCCGACACCCAAAACCAAATACAACAACCCACCACCAGCCTTGAACAATTATGTAAGACGCTACCTTGTCGCAATCGGCTGGCAGGAAAAATTATTCAAACTATGATCACCCTATTAGAACGTTTTCAAGACTGTGGATTACATGAATTTCTTCCTCAGTGGCAAGAATATGATGCACTTGCAAATCAACAAATCAGCCTCGTTGGTCCGGACAACACCATTAACGTCATTCCTTGTGGAATTACTCAACAAGGTGAACTTCGTTACCTTCACAATAATCAATTACACACACTTTCAAATAGCCACATAAGCATTAGGTTTGCCTCATGAAATTATTAATCGACATTGGCAATACCTATATCAAGTGGGCGTGTATAGAATCAGGTAAACTCGGCGACAGCCAGAGCTTTATTCGAAAAAAGACCGGTATTAAATCATCGTTAAATACACAATGGAAATCATTGAGTGATGTCACCGCAATCTTTGTAGCAAATGTTGCTGGTGACAAAATTGAGCAACAACTAACTGAATGGACTGAAAAACAATGGCAACTAACGCCAAAGTTCATTCGCAGTGAACAAAAACGCTTTGGCGTCACTAATTCCTATGCTGAACCTGAAAAGCTCGGTATAGATCGCTGGTTAGCCTTAATTGCCGCTAGACAACATGCTCGCAGTGCCACCTGTGTTATTGATTGCGGTACTGCCATAACGATTGATGTCGTCACCAAATATGGTCAACATCAAGGTGGCATGATACTGCCAGGTTTATCCTTAATGCGTGAAGCCCTAATTACTAGTACCAGTGACATTAAAGACATTCATGAAGAATCTGACTTCATAACGCTAGCTACAAATACATTTAGTGCGATTCAATCTGGAACGCTTTATACAATCACTGCCAGCTTAGAAAGACTGATTGAGGATCTGACTGAACAATACAATAAACGCATTCGCTTTATCATCACTGGTGGTGATGCAGAACTAATATTACCGCTATTACCAACATCAATCGCTCACTATCCTGATGTCGTATTAAAAGGCCTTGCCTATTACGCACGTCAAGGTGATAAACCACAACGCCAGCCAAAAGCTGTTGAAGCTGTTGAAGCTGTTGAAGCTGTTGAAGCTGTTGAAGCTGTTGAAGCTGTTGAAGCTGTTGAAGCTGTTGAAGCTGTTGAAGCTGTTGAAGCTGTTGAAGCTGTTGAAGCTGTTGAA
>JBFIJJ010000118.1:0-8204 GCA_041600795.1 Methylophagaceae bacterium
GTTGGCCCCAACAATTGCCTTGTTAGGTTGCACTGCAAAACCAGTAATACCAGACACCAATCGCGACGCAGCTAATATTTGCGTAGTATCAATTGTAGTGTCACAACTGAACATATCTTGACGTGTGCGCACGGCCATAACGACTTCTTCTAATGCAGCATTACCGGCACGTTCACCCAAACCATTAATCGTACATTCAACTTGACGAGCACCATTTAACACAGCAGACAATGAGTTAGCGACTGCTAAACCTAAGTCATTGTGACAATGAACTGAAAAAATGGCTTTATCGGCATTTGGAATACGTGAACGCAAATCATAAATCAACTGACCAAACTGATGTGGCAAATTATAGCCAACAGTATCTGGAATGTTGAGTGTCGTTGCCCCTGCATCAATCACGGCTTCGAGAATTCTGCATAAAAAGTCTGGCTCACTACGCCCTGCATCTTCAGGAGAAAACTCAACATCATCAGTATAACGGCGTGCACGCTGAACCGCTTTTACGGCATTTTCAATAACCTGATCTGGTTCCATACGAAGTTTCATTTTCATATGTATAGGTGAGGTTGCAATAAACGTATGAATACGCGAAGCATTAGCATTTTTTAATGCTTCACCAGCACGATCGATATCGTTATCTAAAGCTCGTGCTAAACCACAAATACGGCTATCTTTAACAGCATTGGCAACCGCTTGCACAGCTTCAAAATCACCCACACTCGCTATAGGGAAACCTGCTTCGATAATATCGACGCGCATCCGTTCAAGTGATTTAGCAATACGCACCTTTTCATCTTTAGTCATAGATGCGCCAGGACTTTGCTCACCATCACGTAATGTTGTATCAAATATTATTAACTTATCACTCATTTTCCTGCTCCATTGATGCAGACTGTCATTTTTAAAATTATATTACTCTGAATCATAACTGATTTAGTGTACGAGATAGGAAACACATCAAGGCTTTTACAGCAGGAACAATAAAGCAGAAAACGTCAGATCAACATGCGCTTTGTTAGTAATTACGTGTGTATTCATACGTGTAATTTTAAGCTGAAAGCCCGTATTTTCCAATATAAATCCCTAATCTAATTTGACTAGAGCACTGTTGATTGATTTCGACCATTTGATTTTGATTGATAAAGCGCATCATCAGCCCGATTTATCACGGAAAAGTCATCATCACGTTGTTGTTCAAATTCAGCAATGCCGGCACTAATTGTGATGTTTGTTTTGGCATCTTTAAAATGATCCTGAATAATGCTTCGTAGTTTCTCTGCTACCTCAAGTGCTGTTTGTTTAGTTGTTTCTGGGCAAATAATCAAAAACTCTTCCCCACCCCAGCGAGAAACTAAATCGGTTTCACGAACATTGTTAGACATTAGATTGGCGACTTGTTTAAGAATTTTATCGCCTTCTGCATGTCCATAAGAATCGTTGACGGTTTTAAAAAAATCGATATCAACCATAATGACCGAGACAGCATCATTGTAGCGATGAACGCGTTTGATTACGTCCAGAAAGAACTTTTCCGCACTGTGTCTATTGGCAAGCTGAGTAAGGTGATCTTTATTCGCAGCCGCAACAAGTTCATTTTCAACTGTCATATCTCTAATGATGGTAATCGAGCCATGGTTTGAACCATTTTTTAGTGACGCTATTGATAATGCAACAGGAAAAATTTCACCATTCTTACGAATCGCACTAAAATCATTACGTCGATTATCCATAACACGTGTTTCATCAGAGTCCTGAAAGTTTTTTCTGTCCTGTTGGTGTTGTTGACGCAAATATGGCGGTACTAAATCCTCAATGCTAAGCTCGGAGAACTCGTGTTCGCTGTAACCAAACAGATCAACTGCCATCTTATTAAATCGTAGAATTTTTCCATTGTTATCAGCTTCTATAATGCCATTAGGCGCAGCATCAATTAACAATTTAAATTCATGATAGGAAGCAGTAATTTCACGCGACATCTTTAGTACAAAGAAGAATATTATAGACACTAACACTACCATTGTTATGGCACCGTAATACGTTAAATATCGACTAGAAACGGCTGTTTGTTTGGCTTGTGATTGTGCGGCTAATGTCGATGCTTCTATCGAAGAAAATAGTTCCGCAAGGGTATTCAAGGCTTGTGAATCATCAATATAAACTTGTTTATCTATATCCTGCGATGACTCACCTGCTAAAACTAATTGATGTGCTCGCTGCAACTCTTCCTCATAACGCTGGATCGTGTCTCGAAACAGAGTCATCTGTTGCCGATTTTCATCGGTAATCGAATAACTTAAATAATCATCAATGCCATGATAGGTTAGAGCCAATGACTCCGATGCCTTTTGATAATAAAGTGGTTGTTTACGTAGTATGTAGTTTTTATAGTGATGAATAAACCCGCCATAGCCAAAGCCCTTATTAATGGTGGCAAGAGCAGATGTTTTTTGTTTTTCTAGATCACTGAAATGCATCCACATCTCATTCAGTGTCTGATTCTGTTTTTGAAGAGCGTAACCAAACCATCCCAATGCACACACTGCCACAATGGCAAGTAGACTCATTGTAAAAAGACGGTGTTGTGAGGACATGGTCAATTGCTGTTTACATGATGTTATGAATCAGATTGACTTGGATTACGCTCTGATCGATGTTGGCGTAATTTTCTTAATGTAAAAATAGGACCTGATAACGCATAGGCTGCAAAAATAGTAAATAAAACGATTGGCGGATCAATCGCTACCAACGCAAAGGCCATCACTAACACTAACATGACAATAAACGGAACTTTGCCTTTAAGATCCAGTTCTTTAAAACTGTGATAACGCACTGTACTGACCATTAACACACCACAGGCAAACGTTAACGGCAAAGAAATGACTGCCATCATCGACGGGTTAAAGTCGTTATTTGCACCAACCCATACCCAACCGGCTACGGTTGCTGCCGCAGCAGGACTAGGCAAACCTTGAAAGAAACGTTTATCAATAATGCCGATTTGAGTATTAAAGCGAGCAAGTCTAAGTGCCGCACACGCAGCATAAATGAAGGCAACCATCCAGCCAAACTTGCCCATATCAAATAATGACCATTGGAAGATAACTAATGCGGGAGCAAGCCCAAATGACACCATATCAGCCAAACTATCATATTCCGCACCAAATGCACTTTGTGTATTAGTCATTCGAGCAATTCGACCATCTAGACCATCCATTATCATTGCAATAAATATTGCAGCAGCAGCGACTTCAAAGTCACCTCGGATGCCGGCGACGATCGCGTAAAATCCGGCAAAGAGTCCTGCTGTTGTAAATAAGTTAGGTAATAAATAGATACCACGGCCTTGTTGTTGTTCTTTATCCACTATTAAAAACCTGTTGGGTTATTGCTCAGTTAAGATTGATAATATCAGAAAGAAACAACGTCTGATGTTTTTCAATAATTATCATCTGTAAGTAATTACGTAATCACTCAAAAAATATTAATTACAAAGTTTCAAATCATATCTGTAACTTTATATGCGACTTTTTGTCAAAGCTTTATAAGCTAAAGTTCCATAATCTTAATAGGCAAAATACTATGAGAAAATTATTTATAAGTCTAAGTTTAGGCTTAATATTACCCAACACTGTCATGGCCAACCCAGTTAATCACATGTCTAATGCTTCACTCTATGGCGCCATACATGAAAATGTTTTAGCAAATGCTCAATCTAATGAAACGTCTAACATAGCAAGACCCTACACGCATGAAAGTCAGAAATATAATTCTTTATTTGCGTCTGTACTCGCCATTCAAGGTGTTAAAGCCAATATAGTGATTAATGCCAACAGCAAAGTAGATTATTCGCGCCACAAAGACATTAGTGAACAAAATAACTCGCTTTTTCGTGGCGCTCTAGCTAAATAAATTAACTAACGCAGACCGTCATTTCGTACTTTAGAAACACAACGGGGACGGATGTTTTCACATCCGTCCCCGTTAGTTGAAATGTTAGATAAAAATCTTAGTTTTTAGATTTATCTACAATTTTTTGAATCCAAGGCATCATTTCACGTAATTTTGCACCTGTTTTTTCAATTGGGTGCTCAGCGTTAATATGGCGCATTGATGTCATTTCAGGGTAACCTGATTGACCTTCTAAGATAAATTGTTTTGCATATTTACCTTCTTGAATATTTTTCAATGCTTCACGCATTGCCCAACGGCTTTCTTCGTTGATTACTTTAGGACCAGTAACATATTCGCCGTATTCAGCATTGTTTGAGATTGAATAGTTCATGTTAGCGATACCGCCTTCATACATAAGATCTACAATCAATTTCAATTCATGCAAACATTCAAAGTAAGCCATTTCTGGTGCATAGCCTGCTTCAACCAATGTTTCGAAACCAGCTTTAACTAATTCAACAGCACCACCACATAAAACAGCTTGCTCACCGAATAAGTCTGTTTCTGTTTCATCACGGAATGTTGTTTCGATAATACCTGTACGACCACCACCAACACCTGAAGCGTAAGATAAAGCGATTGCTTTAGCATTACCTGACGCATCTTGCTGAACAGCGATTAAATCAGGGATACCACCACCTTTTACGAATTCACTACGAACAGTGTGACCAGGTGCTTTAGGAGCAATCATGATAACGTCAAGATCGCTACGAGGAACAACTTGGTTATAGATAATTGAGAAACCGTGAGCAAATGCTAAAACAGCACCCTTCTTCAAGTTTGGTTCAATTTCTTGTTTATAAAGTTGAGATTGGAACTCATCTGGAGTCAGAATCATAACCAAGTCAGCACCAGCAACTGCAGTTGCTGTATCTGTTACTTTTAAGCCATGTGCTTCTGCTTTAGCAATTGAAGATGAACCTGCACGTAATGCAACGGTAACGTCAACACCAGAATCTTTTAAGTTACATGCATGAGCATGACCTTGAGAACCATAGCCTACGATAGTAACTTTCATACCTTTAATGATATTTAGGTCACAATCTTTGTCGTAATAAACATTCAAACTCATTTTTTATTTCCTTAAATCTTCAAAAATCTAATGTGTGCGACGTATTAGGTTACACGTGCAATATTTTGTCACCACGGGCAATGCCAGACACGCCTGATCGTACAGTTTCTAAAATTTTATGTTCCGCCAATGCTTCGATAAACGAATCAATCTTTGTGGCCGAACCCGTCAACTCAATGGTATAGGTCGATGGTGTAACATCAATTATGTTGCCACGGAAAATATCCGAAAGACGTTTAACATCGTCTCGTTGCGACATGGTTGCTGCTTTGACCTTAATCAGCATCATTTCACGTTCAATGTGTGGACCGTCAGATAAGTCCAATAACTTAACAACATCAATTAACTTATTCAGTTGCTTGATGATTTGTTCAATAATCCGTTCAGTTCCAACCGTCACAATTGTCATGCGTGATAAGGTAGGATCTTCTGTAGGTGCAACAGTCAACGACTCAATATTGTATGCTCGAGCCGAGAATAAACCTGCTACTCGTGATAATGCACCCGCTTCATTTTCAATCAAAATCGAAATAATATGACGTTGCATTATGACAACTCCCTTTCTGGGCTTTGTGGTAACTCACAACTATGTGGCGACATATGCATTTCATTATGTGCTTTACCCGCAGCAATCATCGGATATACATTCTCTGTTTGATCGGTAACGATATCGAAAAAGACCAAACGATCTTTCATTGCAAAACCTCTTTCCAGTTCAGCTCGTAACTGTTTTGGATCTTCAATTCGAATGCCAACATGGCCATAACTTTCTGCTAACTTCACAAAATCCGGTAAAGATTCCATATAAGAATGTGAATAACGTTCTTTATAGAAAAACTCCTGCCATTGGCGAACCATACCTAAGTAACGGTTATTCAAAGCAACAATCTTGATAGGTAAACCATATTGCAAACAGGTAGATAGCTCCTGAATACACATTTGAATACTACCTTCACCGGTCACACAAACAACAGTCGCATCAGGATAAGCTAACTGCACACCCATAGCCGCAGGCAAACCAAATCCCATCGTACCTAGACCACCAGAGTTAATCCAACGGTTGGGTTTGTCAAAGCCATAGTACTGCGCGGCCCACATTTGATGTTGGCCTACATCTGATGTCACATACGCATCGCCTGCTGTAATTTCATGAACTATTTCAATCGCAGCCTGAGGCTTAATCGTTTCAGTGTTATTACGATCAAATGACATACATTGTTGAGCACGCCATCCATTTATTACTTGCCACCAAGCATCAAGTGCTTTTTTCTGTGGTTGTTTTTTACCTGTAACCAACAAATGGTTCATTTCTTGTAAAACAGTGGCTACATCACCCACAATTGGTATATCAACTGTAATCGTTTTCGAAATTGATGATGGATCAATATCTATATGGATAATTTCAGCATCTGGACAAAATTCGGCAATTTTACCTGTAACACGATCATCAAAACGAGCACCGATTGCGATCAAAACATCACAATCATGCATTGCCATATTGGCTTCGTAGGTGCCGTGCATACCTAGCATTCCTAGGAATTGCTCATCACTTGCAGGATACGATCCTAATCCCATCAATGTAGTTGTAATTGGATAGCCGAGATGACGTACAAAGGTACGTAATTCTTCAGAAGCATTACCCAATACAACACCGCCACCGGTGTAAATCATTGGTTTCTTTGCTGTTAATAGCAAATCAACAGCGCGTTTAATTTGACCTGAATGGCCTTTAACCGTTGGCTGATATGAACGCATAGTAACTTTATCAGGATAGTGATAAGGCACTTTGATTGCTGGATCAGTAATATCTTTAGGTACGTCGATCACAACGGGGCCTGGGCGCCCTGTTGAAGCAACATAAAATGCTTTTTTGATCGTCTCAGCTAGTTTCGTTACATCTTTAACCAAAAAGTTATGTTTAACACATGGACGAGTGATACCCACAGCATCAACTTCTTGAAAAGCATCACTACCGATCACAGCAGAGGGAACTTGCCCAGTAATAACAACCATGGGGATTGAATCCATATAGGCAGTTGCAATACCTGTTACTGCATTAGTTGCGCCTGGACCTGATGTTACAAGGACCACACCTGGTTTACCTGTCGCGCGCGCATAGCCATCAGCCGCATGTGTTGCCGCTTGTTCATGACGCACTAAAATATGTTTGATGTCATCCTGCTGATAAAGTGCGTCATAAATATGAAGCACAGAACCGCCAGGATAGCCAAACAAGAATTCGACACCTTCGTCTTTTAAACAACGAACCAGAATCTCGGCACCGCTTAATTCCACGTGTTCCCCTTTTCAATCATTATCGAAACGATAAGCATAAAAATATAAAACGACTAAAGTTACTTGTAATAAGCGTTTAGGTCAAGTAAAACCATCGTTTAACCCCTTAGTTTACATGGGTTTGAATAATTCATTTCGGCTTAATCGTCTGCTATGGCATAATTCATCGCTATGACACAAAAAATCACCAATACACTCACAATTACCCAGCCTGATGACTGGCATATTCACTTGCGCGATGAAGGTGCACTAAAACGGACCGTTATTGATACAGCACGTTATTTTGGACGAGCTATTGTCATGCCTAATTTACGACCACCAATAACGACAACTCAACTTGCCCTTGCCTATCGTGAGCGTATTTTACAGTCACGTCCAAGCGATAGTGAATTTGACCCATTAATGACATTATATCTAACTGATAACACCTCTGCTGATGAGATTAAACGAGCTCATGAAACAGGTGTTATTCACGCAGTCAAACTCTACCCGGCTGGTGCCACAACAAACTCTGATGCAGGCGTAACAGACTTAAATTTATGTGTTAACGCACTTGAACAAATGCAACGTTTACAAATGCCCTTACTTGTACATGGCGAAGTAACCAGTGCTGACATTGATGTTTTTGATCGTGAAAAAGTCTTTATCGAGCGGATTCTACGTAAGCTAGTCAAAGATTATCCCGAACTTAAAGTGGTGTTCGAACATATTACAACGGCTGATGCAGTCGATTTCGTCACTGCGAGTAATGCCAACATCGCGGCTACAATCACGCCTCATCATTTACTACTTAATCGTAATGATTTATTGGTAGGCGGTATTCATCCACACAATTACTGTTTACCTGTGTTAAAGCGCAATACCCATCAACACGCCTTAATCA
>JBFIJJ010000119.1:0-8044 GCA_041600795.1 Methylophagaceae bacterium
AGTTTCTAGGTAGATGATCGCACATAGTAAAGCTTAAAAGACTAGGAGTGGCTTTTATGCAAATAGAACGAGATGAAGATACCTTTGATGCCATCAAAACAATGGCTGAAAATATTGATTTGGCTTCTCGTAATTATAATGATGAACTTATTGCCATCGATTATTATAAAAACTTAGATGTGCTGACTAAACAACAATTGAAAGAGTTAGAAGTACTCTGGCATAACAAGACTCGAACCTGCTATAAAGAGATGCTGGCCTCTCGCTGGATGGTGATCCAGATCATTTTATTACTGGCTTTAGTTATGTATATTGCATGGCTATCAGGTGGCCACTATGCAGGTGTTATAGCAGGTATATTCGGCTTCTTTGGCATGATGGTGATGATAGAAGATAAACGCGTTAGTATCGCCAAACAAAATTATCATGACTCAGTCAAAGTCCATCATCACTTAATGGACTATTTCAACAAAAAGTTTGAAACACAAGCTTAGAAAAGATGCTTCCAAGTAACGATATAGCTAGACAAAAGGCTTATTTATTCCATACACTGAAACCTGTATTTTTTGATTCATAGAACAAGGGATTGAGATTAATGTTTGATATTGATCAACAAAAAGCGCAAGAAATCATAAAAAGCTTTCAAATTCCAGCCAAACCACAGATTCTAATTGAAATACAACAAGTACAAGCTAATGCCGACCCATCACCCAAAGCTTTTTCCGATGTCATATCAAAAGATGTGGCCTTATCTGCAGCGGTATTAAAAACCGTCAACTCTCCTGTTTTTGGCTTAAAACGTACTGTGACGGATATTAGGCAAAGTGTTGTGTTATTAGGCACTAAAAATATCAGTAACATCGTGTCCTTCTTCAAGCTCAGACAAGCATTTAATAAAAAGTCGGCTATTTCCCATGAAAAATATTGGGACACGTCAATGGCAACTGCCAATATGATGACCTTAGTTATTGAACATCTGTCATTACAAGACCAGTGTCCAATCGAAGATGCCTATGCCTTTGGCTTATTTCGAGACTGTGGGATTCCATTAATGGCAATGAAATATAGTGATTACAAAGCAGTACTAATGGAAGCCAATGCTAAACCTGAACAGATTTTTACTGATGTCGAAGAGCAACATTATCAGACTAATCATGCAATTGTTGGCTATTACGTTGCAAGCTCATGGAATTTACCCAAAGATCTTTGTCAATTAATTTTACGTCATCATGAGCCTAATTATGTGGCTGATAAAGACACTAATAACCTCAGTAAGCACCTATATACCCTAGCCAAATTAGCAAGCAATATATTGGCGAAATATCTTTCTGCAAAAGAGGATTCTGAGTGGTTATTAGCCAAAGAAGATGTGCTCGGCTTCTTTAAGTTGAGTGATCTGGACTATGTTGACCTTGAACAAGATCTTAAAGAAGTGTACAACATTCAATTTGGTTAAGCATTAACTACATGTTCTGTGCAGTGCTGCTGCAAAACAAATATGTGTGAACTCATCAACATTAAGCGATGCACCACCAATCAAACCACCATCAACATCTGGCTTTGAAAAAATCGCCGCTGCATTACTGGCTTTGACACTACCACCATAAATTATCCGCAAGCCTTCGGCTGTTTTTTTATCATGTGCAGCAACTCTTGCTCTCATAAAGGCATGTACTTTTTGAGCCCACTCTGGCGATGCAGAATGACCCGTTCCAATTGCCCAAACAGGTTCATAAGCTAATACCGCTTTTGATAAAGATTCAGCTCCTTTATGTTCAATCAAGATATCGAGTAAACGTGCTATTACTTCTTCAGTTTTCCCAGATTCATAATCTTCTTTTGTTTCACCAATACATACTATTGGTGTTAAATCATGACTAATTGCTTGGGCATATTTTTCTGCAACAATTTGGTCCAGCACATACTGATCTAATTCTAATTTTTCGTATAGACAACGTCTTTCTGAATGGCCAATCAACACATAGTCACAGCCAAAACCTTTGATCATTGATGCTGATATTTCTCCCGTATAAGCACCCTCATCGTAGGCTGAAACATTTTGTGTACCCCAATGTAGATCTGAACCAGTCAAAACCTCTTGAGCTTCTCTTAAATAAACCGAAGGTGGAAACAAGGCAATATCTATTGAACAAGCATTTTCTTCCTTGGCGAGTATGCTATCCAACATCTGAGCGTTATATAAGATCTTTTGAAGCAAGATTCGAGAACTCTCTATTGGATTATTCATTTTCCAATTTCCGGCAACTAATGGTTTACGCATAATTTTTCACCTAAGCTGTTCAACTTTTATCTTTTTATAAACACTCATTCAGCCTTGATCATACTGGTGATGATAGGCTTCAATACGATGAACTTCATTTCTTGATCCTAAAATAACGGGTACACGCTGATGAAGTGAAGAAGGAGAAACATCTAAAATACGTTCACGTCCAGTTGAACACGCACCACCAGCCTGTTCAATAATAAAACCGATTGGATTCGCTTCATACATAAGACGTAACTTGCCAGGTTTATCTGGATTACGTGTATCCAATGGATACAGAAAAATACCGCCGCGAGTCAAAATTCTATAAGCATCCGCCACCATTGATGCAACCCATCGCATATTAAATGACTTTTCTCGAACCCCGTTTTCACCTTGCATGCATTCATCAATATAACGCTGCACGGGTTCTTCCCAGAATTGCTGATTCGACATATTAATTGCAAATTCACTCGTGTGTTCAGGTACAGTCATATTTTCATGAGTCAGTACAAACTCACCTATATCTTGATCCAAGGTAAAACCATTTACACCATGCCCTGTTGTCAGGATCAACATGGTTGATGGTCCATACAATACAAACCCAGCACAGACTTGCTTGCTGCCTTGTTGCAGAAAATCATCTAGGCTTGCATCACTACCATCTTGTCCTTCCAAAATAGAAAAGATCGTGCCTACCGTTAAATTAACATCAATATTTGATGATCCATCTAAAGGATCAAATAAAGCCAAATACTTACCTTTTGGATACTGTGCTGGGATAGCAATAATGTCATCAATTTCTTCAGACACCATTCCAGACAAATGACCAGTCCATTCTAATGAACCAACCATAATGTCATTAGTAATAATATCGAGCTGCTTTTGTGTTTCGCCTTGAACATTTTCACTATATGCACTGCCCAACTTACCAGTGATTGCACCTCGATTGACCGCGTGTGAAATGCGTTTACATGCCACAGCGATATCATTTAACAACAAAGTGAAGTCACCTGTTGCATTATCCAATAGGCGCTGTTGATTAATAATAAATTGGGTTAAGGTAATTTGTAGACTCATGATCTCTCCAATACAATCACATATCGCAGGCGTGATTATTCACCTGCGATTGTGTGTTCGATAGTAGTGCTATTATGAAAACTTTGGCGCTAATTCGCCGGAGGCATAACGTGCCACCATGTCAGATAACGCAATGACCTTAATCTTACTAGCATGACCTGCACTACCAAATGCTTTATATCGTGCTTGGCAAATTGCCTGCATAGCCGCAGTTGCAGCTTTATAAAACTTACGAGGATCAAAATCAGCGGCATGTTCTGGCTGATAAAGATATCGGCGTATTGCACCAGTGGAGGCCATACGTAAATCAGTATCAATATTGACTTTACGCACACCGTATTGAATACCAGCAACGATCTCTTCAACTGGCACGCCATAAGTTTGTGCGATATCACCACCATAGTTGTTGATAACCTGTAACCAATCTTGTGGTACCGAGCTAGAGCCATGCATAACAAAGTGAGTGTATGGCAATCTCTGCTGTAGGGTTTTGAGGTGACTAATTGCAAGGACATCACCTGTTGGTGGTTTACTGAACTTGTAGGCACCATGACTTGTACCAATCGCAACAGCCAAGGCATCAACCTGAGTTTGTTTGATAAACTCAACCGCCTCATCAGGATCGGTCAATAATTGACTATGATCTAATTTTTCATCTGATCCATGACCATCTTCTTCGCCCATCATTCCGGTTTCTAATGATCCTAAGCACCCCAATTCACCTTCAACTGAAACACCGCAAGCATGAGCCATGCTACTTACTTTTTGAGTGACATCGACGTTATACTCAAACGAGGAAGGCGTTTTCATATCAGCCATTAATGATCCGTCCATCATAACGGAACTAAAACCCGATTGAATTGAACGAGCACACACAGCTGGTTCTGAACCATGATCTTGATGCATCACCACTGGAATATGTGGATATTGCTCAATCGCAGCTAAGATCAAGTGACGTAGGAAGGGTTCGCCAGCATAAGATCGTGATCCAGCAGAGCCTTGTAAAATGACCGGGCTATCGACGGCATCAGCTGCTTGCATGATTGCTTGCACCTGTTCCATATTGCTGACATTAAATGCAGGTATTGCAAAATTATGTTCCGCTGCATAATCCAATAATTGTCGCATTGATATTAAAGCCATGACTTCACCTTTTTCGTTTATAATCCTGTCCGTATAGACCTATAACCCTTTAGTCCCCGATTAACTAAAATCATCACGGGCAATTTCTAGGGTTTGTCAGTGTAGACCTATTTTTATCATAAACAAAAATCAGATCTTCTTACATTAACTATAAGATTCTCTTATAGTTAATGTCCGACTAGTTTCAATCGTTCAGTCTTAAATTTCTGATAAAAACGCTAGGTTTTAGTAGGTAAAGCCCCACAAAATATGGCTTCTGTGGGTAAGTCATGAGCTAAAATTCAATTACATTTAGTAATGTTTTATCGATTGAAAGTCCTAGCTATGGCCCATAGCTAGGACATCAAACGCAACATAACAAAATACAGCCAGCAACGAAACGTGGATTTTATTATTCCTGTATGCGCGGATCGCATAAGTAACGCTACCTAACTTAACGCGCTATGGGCCCCATCACAGAATGGTTGTTTATTCGACTGCTTGCATGCACACAAATAGGCTGGACCGTCTTTTTCAGCATTAAACGCTATTGGCTCAAATGAACTGCCTTGGTGTTTACCATCACAAAATGGTTGATTCGCAGATCGACCACAACTACAAAAATAATAGGTTTTGCCTTGTTCTAAGTTAACAACGGCAGGTTTAGTATCTGCAATAATTTTTTCAGACATAGCTCTCTCCAAGTTGATAGTAAGGTTATCGTGCATAATCTCTAAATGCTTGTTGTAATTGTTGCTGTGTCGTCATTACAAATGGACCGCCACGAGCTATTGGTTCATTTAACGGTTGTGCACTTGCAAATAAAAATCTAGCATCACTCTTAGCTGTCACCTCGATCACATTGCCCTCACCTAAAATGCCAAGCTGGTTCGCCTGAAGTATCTCTGTTGAATGTGTAAATTCAAGTTCACCCTCAATCACATAAATAAAGGCATTATCAGCTTCTGGCAACGATTGATGGAAATGCTCACCTTGCGACAGTGAAACATCAAATAAGCATGGTTTTACAAAATGGGTTTTTACTGGCCCTGTGATATTAGCGTCAGTCTTTCCAGCAATCACATGAATATGAACGCCATCACGACTATCATCCAAGGCAAGGTCATCTGAACAAAACTCCTGATAACTGGGTGCTGTGAATTTATCTTTCGCAGGTAGATTTAGCCACAGTTGAAATCCATGTAGCAACCCATCTTTCTGTTCAGGCATTTCTGAATGAACGATGCCGCTACCTGCTGTCATCCATTGCACGCCACCTGGCTCAATTACACCCTCATGACCTTCGCTATCTTTATGCCGTAGCCGCCCTGCTAATAAATAAGTAACTGTCTCAAAACCTCGATGAGGATGACTTGGAAAACCACCAATGTAATCTGTCGCATTATTAGACTTAAATGCATCGAGCATTAAGAAAGGATCCAGAAGTGGTAATTGCTGCGTGCCAATGACTCGCGTTAGTTTCACGCCATCACCATCACTTGATTCAATGCCAGAGATAGTCCTAACTAATTGTCTTATTTTTGTTTGCATCATGATCCTCCAAATAGCAATAAACCTAGAAAACTAGACTTATGATTTGTTCAATAACCATTGATCAATAGAAAATGCACCAGCGCCTTTATTAACCAAAAATAATAAACCACCGCTAATTGCTATGTTTTTCATAAATAATATTGACTGCATCTGATCTGCAAAATTTGCATGAAAGATCAGAGCAGAAATGACTGAAAAGCCTGCTAGCAAAAATGCGGTTATTTTTGTTTTAAAACCGATAATGATAAACAGAGATCCCAAAACCTCTGTCAGTATGACCAACGGTAATAAACGAGGATCAACACCCATGGCTTCCATATAGCCTTGTGTGCCTTGATATGCTGTTATCTTGCCAACGCCAGCCATTAAAAATAATGCACTGATCATGATTCGAGCAGTTAAGTCTGAAATTGCATGTAGTTTTTGCATCGTTTTTCTCCAAAAATTAAATAAGTAGGCTCCATTATAGTGTTCACATAAAATAGATAAATATGTATATTGTGAACATATAGTTCCAAATATGAGAACAATAATCTTATGATTAACACACTTGATGAAATGCAGACATTTGTTCGTGTTGTTGAAGCGGGCAGCATTACACAAGCGGCCGAACAATTGAATACGGTTAAATCGGCGATTAGTAGGCGCTTATCATTATTAGAGGCGCGTCTAGGAGTAACGTTATTGGTGCGTACAACACGCAAGCAGGCCCTGACTGATGCTGGCCAAAGGTATTATCAACAATGCATTCGAATTATTGATGATATAAACGATGTCGAATCATCACTTCGCACTGACAATATTGCATTATCTGGACGTATTAAAATTGCTGCGCCACTGTCATTTGGTGTAGCTAAACTTTGCCCTATTTTCAAACAATTTAATGAGCTTCATCCAGCCATTGAATTTGATGTTAATTTTAATGATCGGCAAGTAAATTTAATTGAAGAAGGCTATGATCTCGCGATTCGAATCGCACAATTGAATGATTCCAACCTAATAGCCAGACGTTTAACCTCTATTCAGTTGATGTTATGTGCTAGCCCCGACTATTTAAAAAGTCATGCTCCACTTAAGTCGCCTGACGATCTTAATCACGGTCACACAAAATTACATTACCAATCCTCAAATGAACATTGGCGATTTACTGATAAAGAAGGCAACGCGTATAACATCAAATTACCTAGCGTAATGACGGCGAACAATGGTGATTTTTTATGTCAGGCAGCAACTGCAGGATATGGTTTAGTCTATATACCTGACTTTATTTGTCAGCCAGCTATTGCAAACGGCCAATTACAAGCCGTATTAACAGATTATCTTCACGACAATATCATTAACTGTTATGCGGTTTACCCTCAAACACGCTATCTATCGCCGCGCGTAGCAAGTTTAATCAATTTTTTATCGCGTTATTTTAACGATAATTAACCCAAATATTTTTGTATCAATCCTCTCAATAACTCAAAATCAACCGGCTTGGTCACATAGGCCTCAAACAAACCTTGAGCCTCTTCGATTGTATCAGTTGTGGCAATAGCACTGACAGCCAACATTGGCGTCGTCGATTGTGATGTTTTTAGATTTCGAATCTTACTCGCCAGCATAATGCCATCCATATCTGGCAAATTAATATCCATCAAAACCAGATCAAAATGACGTTGTTCAAATAATTGCCAAGCTTGTTCTGCTGAGGCCGCTAGCCAAACATTAACATCAGTATAAAGTGTCAAAAATGAGGACATCAACTGTTGATTAATCGGGTTATCTTCAACACATAAAATATGTTTTTTGCCAATATGAGCTATCGGCTCTATTGCCGCTTTGTCACGTTTTAAGTCCGTTGTTTGCTGTTGTTCTGCTGCTAATGGTAACTCGACCCAGAAGGTGGCACCTTGTTTTTTTTGTTTATCAAAATCAATCTTGCCGCCCATTAACTCAACAATATTTTTGGTTACAAGTAAACCAACACCAGTACCTTCAATATTCGAGCTTTCTTGCCCCAGTCGATCAAAAGCGCTAAAG
>JBFIJJ010000120.1:0-8035 GCA_041600795.1 Methylophagaceae bacterium
AAAAGCATGGAAAACCAGCCATAAAGTCAAGTAGCCAGCAATTGCGCCAATAACACTGGACTGCAAGTCTGTGTAAACAGAAAATAAATTGAAAATAATGCCTAACCATAAGAGGGGCAAGGTAATAGTATCTGGTAGTAGTTGATGGTCTACATCAATGAAAGTTAATGCTATCAATGACCATGTTAAGAACAGAGCACCTAAACAAGCCCAATCAAACCCGAATTGCCAAGCTACAATTCCTGACAGAACTCCTGTCAGTGCTTCAATAATTGGATAACGGATTGAAATAGCTGCTTTACATTGACTGCATTTGCCTTTTAGAACTAGATAACTAAGAACGGGGATATTTTCCAAAGCAGTAATAGCATGACCACAATTAGGGCAGCGTGACCGTGGGGTATTTAAATTAAAAGGTTCAGAGTTTTCTTGGTCAGGTTCAACGCCGCTTAATTGCTCACATTCTGCTTGCCACTGGCGTTGCATCATCTCGGGCAAACGATATATAACCACGTTTAAGAAGCTTCCAACGAGTAAACCAAGGGTCAGTGATATACTGGTAAATAATGGAATAGAAGATTGTAATAAAGATAAAAATTCCACCAATTAAACTACCGCACCAAGTTTGAATATTGGTAAGTACATCGCAATAACGAGAGTACCAATTAAACCACCTAGAATTACCATTATCATAGGTTCCATTAATGCTGTCATATTATCAACAGCATCGTCAACTTGGGCCTCATAGAAATCGGCCACTTTTGCTAACATAGCATCCAGAGAACCTGATTCCTCACCTATCGCCACCATTTGTACGACCATGTTGGGAAAAAGTTCACTATTCCTCATAGCGACATTTAGTTGTGTGCCGGTAGAAACTTCATCACGCATTTCCATCGTTGCTTCACTGAAGACGATATTGCCAGTAGCGCCTGCCACAGAGACCATGGCTTCAACTAATGGAACGCCAGCTTTGAACATAGTTGAGAATGTGCGAGAAAAACGCGCAATAGCACCTTTTTCAATGATCATTCCAATCACAGGTATTTTTAGCAAAAATCGATCAAAGAAATACTGGACTTTTCGCGAGCGCTTTTTCGCCTGCAAGATTCCCATGATCGTTCCTATGATGCTCCCGAAGATGAGCCACCAATATTCTTGGAAAACTTGAGATAGATGGATCACCATTAGCGTCAATCCAGGTAAATCAGCACCAAAACCAGTAAACAGGGACTCAAACTGTGGGATAACAAAGATCATTAAAATAGCTGTCACAACAAAAGCTACGACTAAAATTGATGCAGGATAGACCATTGCTTTTTTTACTTTAGCTTTCAGGGCTTCTGTTTTTTCTTTGTATGTAGCAATTTCGTTAAGCAATGATTCTAGTGTACCCGACTGTTCACCGGCGTTGACTAGGCTGACAAATAAATCATCGAAATATAAAGGAAACTTTGATAATGACTCAGCTAAACTTGTGCCTGATTCAACATCAGATTTAATAGACAAGATCATGTCTTGCATACTAGCATTTTCATGGCCTTCACCAATGATTTGCATCGATTGCATTAGGGGTACACCTGATGCCATCATTGTAGCCAACATGCGTGCAAAAACAGCTATATCACCTGATTTTATTGCTGGTTTTCGAGGTGCGAATAGATCTTTAGGTTTTTTCTTAACTTTGATCGGGGTAATGCCTTGTCGGCGAAGGTCAGCTTTGACGGCATTAATGTTTTGCCCCGATTGTTGGCCTTTTATACGACGACCTTGTTTATTGGTACCTTGCCACAGGAATAGTGGGTCAACTTGTGGTTTTTTTTCCTTTTTAGCTTGTGCCACACGCTACTCCTTAATTACACGGTTGATTTCTTCAAGACTGGTTAATCCGGCTGCTACTTTTTTCAAACCAGATTGCCGAAGGTCAGATATACCCTCTAATTTAGCTTGATCGGCTAACTGCATAGCATTTCCACCTTCCATAATAATTCGGCCCATTGCTTCAGAAACTGGCATCACTTGGTACACACCAACCCGACCTTTATAACCAGCAGTACAACTGTCACAGCCGACGGCTTTATAGACGGTTACGCCATTATCAATTTGTTGTTGGGTGAAGCCTTCTTCAAGCAAGGCTTCAAGTGGTAATTCATCCCGGGTTTTACAGCTACTGCATAAACGTCGCGCTAAGCGTTGTGCAATAATCAGCGTCACAGCAGAAGCGATATTAAATGGTGGAACACCCATATTGGCTAGACGAGTTAACGTCTGAGGGGCATCATTTGTATGCAAAGTGGATAACACCATATGACCAGTTTGCGCGGCTTTAATTGCGATTTCAGCAGTTTCTAAATCACGAATCTCACCGACCATGATGACATCAGGATCTTGGCGTAAGAATGCGCGCAATGCATCAGAGAAATTTAATCCTACCGCAGGATTAACATTGACCTGATTAACACCAGGTAAGGTGATTTCAGCAGGATCTTCTGC
Source organism: Methylophagaceae bacterium (assembly GCA_041600795.1). Taxonomy (GTDB): domain Bacteria; phylum Pseudomonadota; class Gammaproteobacteria; order Nitrosococcales; family Methylophagaceae. The sequence goes on from JBFIJJ010000120.1 coordinate 2,494, forward strand.
TGTAGAAATATTTCTGTCGTCGGTATTAAGGATATTTAATGCTGTATAGAGTGAGACCGTTTTACCACTACCGGTTGGACCAGTAACCAAAATCATGCCGTAGGGATTGTGCATAACTTCCATGAAGATTTGTTTTTGCTCATCTTCGTAGCCTAAGGCATCGATACCAAGTTGGGCGCTGGTTGGATCCAAAATACGTAATACGATTTTTTCACCAAATAATGTAGGGCAAGTGTTAACACGGAAATCGATAGCTTTAGTTTTAGATAACTTAAGTCTCATACGACCATCTTGAGGAACGCGGCGTTCGGCAATATTAAGGCGTGATAGTACTTTTAACCGTGCAGCTATTCTTCCTCCAAGGGCTATTGGCGCAGTTTTGATTTCATGAAGAATGCCATCAATACGAGTTCTTACACGGTAGGTTTTTTCATAGGGTTCAAAGTGAATATCTGATGCACCAGCTTTGATAGCGGTAGTTAAAATACCGTTGATGAATCGCACAACAGGTGTGTCATCTACATTAGCATTTACATCGGCATCACCGTTTTTATCATCGAAATCATCAGAACCCAGATCAACATCATCGAGTTCAGCATCACCAAAATCATCAAGTTTATTAGCACTACTGTCGAGGGCTTTTTCTATCGCCGTTGATAATTGTTGTTCATCAACTAAAATTGGATAGGTATTGGAACCGGTGTTAAATTGGAACTCGTCAAGTGCTTGCAAGTTGGTTGGATCTGAAACTGCTACATAGAGACGTTTGCCGCGCTGATAGAGAGGTAAAGCATTATGTTGTCGAATAAGACGTTCTTGTATGGCCGAAGTGGCGGCTAACTCCATATTCATCGTGGTTATGTCGAATAATGGAACGCCAAATTCTTGGGATGCAATAGAAGCAATATTCTTACTAGAAACAATTTTATTATTGACAAGGTAACTAACAAAGGCTTGTTTAGCTTCTTTGGCTGCTTGTTGTGCGCTATCAGCCTCTTGCTCTGATAGAAGTCCTTCTGTCACAAGACGTCGAGCAAGGCCGCTTAATTTGATTGATGTGGCTGAGTTCATCATTACTCGATATGCATCCTCTAAAAGCAATAAGTTACTATTTCAAAAGTCTATACTATTTAACTTGACCGATAAATTCTAGTTTCTTAGTTCATTCTAATGATAACTGGTAGCATATACCTCGAGTGAAATGATTTTTTTGGAATATAAGCAATGCTAAAAAACAAAATTTTAATGCGGTTTACAGTTGTGCTTTGCATCGTGTTTGCGATGACTGCATGTGGCCAAAAAGGCGATTTATACTTACCTGAGGGTAGTGCTCTAATTGCGTGGTTAGGTTGAGAAATAAATGGATTATTTTCAGTATAAATCTGGCGAAATGTTCGCAGAAAATGTCGCTTTATCCTCGTTAGCACAACACTATGGTACACCGAGCTATATCTATTCTCGCGCGACACTTGAACGCCATTGGCATGCATTTGATGACGCATTTTCTGATATCCCTCACTGTGTTTGTTATGCGGTAAAAGCAAATTCTAATCTTGCCGTTTTAAATGTGTTAGCTCGATTGGGATCTGGTTTTGATATCGTATCGGGTGGTGAGCTTGCTCGGGTCATTGCAGCAGGTGGTGATACCACCAAAATAGTGTTTTCTGGCGTAGGTAAAACCAGTGAAGAAATCAAATATGCGCTACTACAAGGAATACGTTGTTTTAATGTTGAGTCAGTGCCAGAGTTAGAACGAATTAATACTGTTGCATCTGGCTTAAACAAAATTGCGCCAATATCTATTCGGGTAAATCCTGATGTTGATGCGCAAACCCACCCCTATATTTCGACAGGGTTGAAAGAAAACAAGTTTGGTATTGCAATTGAGCAAGCTGAGTCGGTTTATTTACAAGCCCAACAGATGTCACATATCGAAATCAGTGGCATAGATTGCCATATAGGCTCGCAATTAACATCTGTTTCGCCATTCATTGATGCATTAAAACGTGTGTTAGTGTTGATAGATTCTTTGTCTGAGTTAGGGATTGAAATTAAGCACTTGGATATTGGTGGTGGCTTAGGCATTACCTATAACGATGAGACTCCTCCGACCCCAGAACAGTATGCACAGGCATTAAAACCACTGCTTTTGGGGCGAAACCTTGAAGTATTAATGGAACCGGGACGAGCGATAGCGGGTAATGCCGGTGTGTTAGTGACACGAGTGGAATACATCAAACAAACTGAAGATCGTAATTTTGCTATTGTTGATGCAGCAATGAATGACTTGGTTCGTCCAGCCTTGTATCAATCTTGGCAATCGATAGAAGAAGTCAATCAGGATGAGGCGATTGCAAAGCAAAGCTATGATATTGTTGGTCCAGTATGTGAAACGGGTGATTTTTTAGGCAAAGGTCGAGTTTTAGGAATAAACGCTGGAGATTTATTGTTTATTCGTTCAGCTGGTGCCTATGGTTTTACTATGAGTTCAAACTATAATTCACGCCCAAGAGCCGCTGAGATTATGGTTGATGGTGATCAAGTACATTTAGTTCGAGCCAGAGAAACAATCGAATCACTATTTGCAGGCGAGCAGATCCTACCTGAGTAAGCGACATGTTGAAATTCTCTAAAATGCATGGATTAGGCAATGATTTTGTTGTCATTGATGCAATTAATCAAAATGTAAGTCTCACTGCACAGCAAATCCGATTTTTATCGGATCGGCGTCGTGGCATCGGGTGTGATCAACTTTTATTAGTTGAAACGTCCAGTATTTCTGAATGTGATTTTAAATACCGAATCTTCAATGCTGATGGTGGTGAAGTGGCTCAATGTGGTAATGGGGCACGCTGTTTTGCGCGATATGTTCGTGACAAAGGTTTGACTGATAAAGATACAATTTCAGTTGAGACGGCTTCAGGAATCATTTATCCAACCTTACAAGCCAACGGTAATGTTACGGTTGATATGGGCTTGCCTCACTTTGTGCCAGAGCAAGTCCCCTTTATCACGGAACAGCAAGCTGATACCTATTCGTTGACACTCGATAATGAGCACGTCGTCACAATTGGTGCTGTTTCAATGGGTAATCCCCATGCTGTCATGCTTGTCGACGATATTGTGCAGGCAGATGTTGAAACATTAGGCCCGATGATAGAGCGCCATTCTCGTTTCCCTGAACGTGTTAATGCCGGTTTTATGCAAGTTGTTACGCCAGAACACATCAATTTACGGGTGTATGAACGTGGTGCCGGTGAAACTGAGGCCTGTGGAACGGGCGCTTGTGCTGCAGTAGTATCTGGCATCAAACGTGGCTTGTTAGCTCGAAATGTGACAGTATCACTCCCTGGTGGTGATTTAACGATTGTTTGGTCTGACGATGTATCATCAGTTTGGATGACCGGACCTGCAACACATGTTTTTGATGGAGAGATTTCGTGGGCGATGATAAACACGCTATAACTGCTGAGCAGGTCTCAGAGTATCTGGTTCAGCATACTGATTTTTTTATTGAACAGCCGGATGTACTTGAGTCATTACAACTCGCTTCTTCTCCAGCAGGGACTATTTCCTTAGCTCAGCGTCAAACAGAACGTTTACAGAATAAAAATCATCAATTGCAAGAACAACTACATGCTTTGATCGAGAATGCGCGACAAAATAACGCCTTACAAACACGGGTTCATCAGCTCTGCCTTAAGTTGATGGATGCAAATTCTATTGATGAGTTACTGCCGTTGTTAGTGAGTGAGCTTAAGTTGGAATTTAAGGCAGATGAAGTTGCCTTACGCTTATTTTATTCTGGTGAACATGTTCCATCATTACCTGAAACTTCAGAGAATATTGTTCAACTTCACGCTGATGATATTGCATTGAAAGTATTTGATGGCATTCTTGCCAAACAACGGCCTGTATGCGGTCGCTTCAGTAAAGAACAAAAGAAATTATTGTTTGATAATCAAGCGGAACAAGTGCAATCGGTTGCTTGTCTTCCAATCGGTCATTCTCCCTGTGCAGGACTATTAGCCATTGCCAGCTTTGATGCGAATCGTTTTCATGCCGATATGGGGACTGATTATTTAAGCTTTTTAGGCGAAGTGATTATGCGATTGTTACGGCCATTTACCCACAATCATGGCGAATGACCAACAGCTCGATATAGACTTATTCTTGCAATATTTAGAGCAAGAAAAACGTATGTCACGACATACTGTGACAAATTATCAGCGTGATTTAACCCAATTTATCCAATTCTGTCAGCAGCAAACCATTTCTACGTGGGCTGAAATAAAAAGCAGCGATATTCGCCAATTTATTGCAGTTCTTAATCGACAAGGACTGGCTGGGCGCTCAATTCAACGCATGTTATCTGCAATTCGCAGTTTTTATCGATTTTTGATTCGTGAAGGGTGGGCTGCAACCAATCCAGCGCAGGCAGTACAAGCACCTAAAGTTCAAAAAAGGTTGCCTGCAACCTTGGATGTTGATCAAATGAATGGCCTATTAGACCTTTCTGACCATCAAGGCACAATCGCTATTCGCGATCACGCCATGATGGAATTGTTTTATTCATCTGGCTTACGTTTGGCAGAATTAGCGAGCCTGAATTTACGCGATGTTGATTTTGCAGATCAGTTGGTCTATGTCACAGGTAAAGGTAATAAACAGCGCGTCGTTCCTATTGGCAGCAAGGCCATTACTGCACTACAACAATGGTTAGATAAACGTGATCAGCTGGGCTTTTATGACCAGCAGGCTTTATTTATTGCACAAACAGGACGTCGCCTAGGCGATAGAGCGATTCAAAAACGCCTGAAGTTTTGGGGAATAAAGCAGGGTATTTCAGATAAAGTACACCCCCATCGTCTTCGTCATGCTTTTGCCTCTCATATGTTAGAAGCTAGTGGTGATTTACGGGCAGTACAAGAGTTGTTGGGACATGCAGATATATCTACTACACAGATCTATACCCATGTCGATTTTCAGCATCTCGCCAAGGTGTATGATGATGCGCACCCAAGAGCAAGAAAAAAATAGCCATACTCAACAGCTTATTACATTGTTAATGTGCTTGTTCCCAGTTGTCGCCGGTACCGATCCCAACGTCTAATGGTACGGCTAGCTGTGCTGCATTAACCATAAACTGTTCTATTGTGGATTTAGCTGTTTCAATTTGATCTGAAGGTACTTCAAATACCAACTCATCGTGTACTTGCATAATCATTTTTATCGCTGAGTCAGTCGATGTTAACCAGTGATGAATTGAAATCATCGCACGCTTAATGATGTCAGCCGCCGTCCCCTGCATTGGGGCATTAATCGCTGTACGTTCAGCATATTGTCGACGCATGCCATTACTTGAATTAATTTCTGGCAAGTAAAGTCGTCGGCCAAACAATGTTTCAACATAACCATCCAGTTTAGCTTGTTCGCGAGTCGTCTCCATGTAACGTTTAACACCGGGATAGCGTTCAAAATAGGTGTTCATATAATCAGCAGCTTGGTGACGTTCAATTCCCAGTTGTTTAGATAAACCGTG
>JBFIJJ010000121.1:0-7907 GCA_041600795.1 Methylophagaceae bacterium
ACTGATTGTGACGACGTTAAGCGTCTTGCCAATGCTGTCATATCATTATGTTGATAACGTAGCTGTTTGGCAGGCGATAAACGACCACCATCTAATAAAGACGCATGATTGAGTTTGTCTTGAATAATGACATCATCCCGCGCCATTAAACCATCAATGACACCTAAATTAGCTTGGTAACCTGATGAAAATAATAAGGCCCGTTGATGACCAGTAAACTCGGCCAAAGCATGCTCTAAGTCATCATGGTAACTAGTGTGGCCTGTCAGTAGATGTGCCGCACCACTGCCAACACCATCTTGTTCAACGGCATCAACAAAGGCTTGTTTTAATGCTGGATGTTTTGCAAGACCTAAATAATCATTACTACAGAACGACAAAAAGCGTTGACCATCAAGTGTGATGTCAACGCCCTGCTCGCCTGAACGTACACGTTGTTGACGATATCGTCCTCGTAATTTACGTTCAGATAAATCGGTCGCTAGTTGCTCTGACCACGGTAATGTTGCCATTTAGTGATGGCACGCTTCCTTAACTTCAGCAGTGTGTTGTCCTGCCAAGGTTGTGATACCTAAACGATTGAACAATTGTTGGTCATGATCGGTATCAGGGTTATCAGTGGTTAATAATTTTTCACCATAGAAAATCGAATTAGCACCGGCTAAGAAACACATCGCTTGCAATTCATCACTCATGCTTTCACGACCAGCAGATAGACGCACATATGATTTAGGCATCATTAAACGTGCAACAGCGATGGTACGAACAAATTCTAATTGATCGATATCATCATGATTTGCTAACGGCGTACCTTCAACTTTAACTAATAAATTGATTGGCACACTTTCGGGGTGACTTGGCAGATTAGCAAGGCTGATTAATAAACCTGCACGGTCTTTACGACTTTCGCCCATACCAACGATACCACCACTACACACATGGATATTATTATCACGGACATGCGCCAAGGTATCTAAACGATCTTGATAGGTACGTGTGCTAATAATGTCACCATAAAATTCTGGTGACGTATCAAGGTTGTGGTTGTAATAATCTAAACCCGCTTCTTTTAAGCGTTTGGCTTGATGTTCTTCTAACATGCCCAATGTCACACAGGTTTCTAAACCCATGTCTTTTACGCCAGAAACCATATCAGCAACACGTTCAAGATCGCGATCTTTTAAGTTACGCCATGCCGCACCCATGCAGAAACGGCTAGCACCAGTTGCTTTAGCTTGCGCCGCACTTTCTAATACTTTATCTAAAGGCATTAATGGTTCAGCTTTAACTGCAGACTCATGGTGCGCACTTTGTGGGCAATAGCCACAGTCTTCAGCGCAACCGCCTGTTTTAATACTTAATAAGGTGCTTATTTGTACTTCATTTGGGTTAAAGTTTTCACGATGAGCTGTTTGTGCACGATACATAAGATCGGCAAATGGTAAGTCATATAAAGCTTCAACTTGTGCTTGTGTCCAGTTATGACGAATTAATTGATCGGTATTAGCTACATTTTCAGGCATGATAGTTCTACACAATGATTAAGGATGATCGGATGTTAACGGACTTTTTATCTTCAATTCGACAAAAAATACCGCATCAAATTAGTCAATTATACAGGAAACTAATGCCAATACGGTGCATCCTCTGTGGCAGTGATGATTCTGAACAAATAATATGCGAACAATGTCGCCCCGATCTCCCTAGTCTTGGCAATGCGTGTCCACGCTGTGCGACACCACTGCCAGTATCATCATTATGTGGTTATTGTCTAACGCATCAGCCCATACAAACTGTCACAATTAGTCTTTATCCTTATTTATCGCCAATAGACCGCTTAATTAGTGATATGAAATACCATAACACCTTATATTTAACTAATTTTTTTGCCCAACAGCTATCTGAAAAAGTTATTGATCGGCCTTTACCTAAAATGTTGATACCAATCCCATTGCATCCTAGTAGATTACAGCAACGTGGTTATAACCAATCTTGGGAAATTGCACGTTTATTAGCTCATAAGCTGTCGATACCCGTTTGTCACGATGCTTTAAAACGTGTTCGTAATACTTTGCCACAAGCATCATTGCCATTTTCTCAACGCAAACAGAATCTTACTCAAGCATTTGCACTGGGAAATATCACACTTCCAGATCATATTGCATTGATTGATGATGTCGTGACCACTGGACATACCGCTAATTTTGCTGGCAAGGTTTTACAAAAAGCGGGAGTTGATCACATTGAGCTATGGACAATTGCCCGTACAATAAGACATGATTAGCGCCTATGGACAGTATTTCGTACATAAAAGGCGCTCAAATGCCACATGATGTAGAAATGTTGCAAGCGAAACTTGATTCATTATTACGTATCGCTAAAAGCAATGATCAAAAGCATGCCAATTTTCAGGAGTATGAGCTCCATCTATTAAACAGTTCGAGTTTATACGAACTGTTTACTGTTATATTGGAACAACATCGCGATCGCTTCCAATTATCTAACGTAACACTATTGCTGATTGATCCAGAATATGAATTTCAACGCCTGCTTGGATCAATATCAACACCTGCCACTTGGCAAGACCGTTTATTATTTACTGATAACGAAGAATCTGTGAGCCAATATTTTAGTGTCTTGCGCAAACCACGCTTATCTCATTATTCAGCTAAGCTACATGAGCGTTTGTTCCCCAATGCGAGTTCATTACAATCAGTCGCCATTTTGCCTCTAATTCGTCAAAACAAATTGATTGGCAGTTTAAATTTAGGCAGTCGTAGTCCTGAACGTTTTCAAGCTAATATCGGCACCCAGTTTCTGCAACATTTAGCCGCCGTAATCTCTGCTTGTATTGAAAATGCACGTTTGCAAGAAAACATCAAACAATTAGGTTTGTTAGATCCATTAACCGGGGTAAATAATCGTCGGTTTTTTGATCAACGCGTTGTTGAAGAAGTATCACTGGCCCAACGCAATCAGACGCCATTATCGTGTTTATTCTTAGATTTAGATCACTTTAAACGGATTAATGATAACCACGGCCATCAAGCTGGCGATGCCGTATTAAAAAAAGCCGCATCAATCTTCTCTGACATTATGCGTACCACAGATGTTTTAGCACGTTATGGCGGTGAAGAGTTTGTTGTTTTACTCGCCGACACACCCAGTAATATTGCTTTTGAAATTGCTGAGCGGATTCGGAAAACGATTGCTGATACAGCCTTTAAAATTAACAATAACGACACATTGAACCTAACAGTTTCTATTGGTCTTGCCACGTTGGGTGAACATAAACAAATAACAACAACACAGCAACTGGTTCATACTGCCGATGAAGCCGTTTATGCTGCTAAAACCTCTGGACGTAATCAAGTCCATCACGCTGGTTAACAAAAATACCCATGTTTTATACCTTTCTAATTAATTCTATTTTAGTGTCACTTTCTGTGATTATTCATTACGAAGTGTTATATCAACTGGCAAAAAAATTACCCTATATCACCATCATTCCAAAATATCGGGTTTTATTTGGCGTATTTATTATTTTGTTTGCCCATGTGATAGAAATTTGGTTATTTGCTATCGGCTATTACTTGATGATTTCGCTTGATGGCTTTGGCACTTTATCTGGCAGCTTTAATCAGACGCTGTTAGATTGCGCCTATTTCTCTTTCACCTCATATACAACGTTAGGTTTTGGCGATATTGAACCATCTGGACATATTCGCTTTTTATGTGGATTAGAAGCCTTAACTGGACTGGTATTAATTACCTGGTCAGCATCATTCTTATTCATAGAAATGCAAAAATATTGGCCTAAACGCTAACGATTACATGCAACTTTTTCTTAATCTGATAACGTTGTTATTAATACGCTGGGGTGTCGAATCAAGATTGAGTAGTGATCACCTTGGCGGGATGCCCAACCTCTTACTTCGATTACTTGATGAAGATAACTGCTTAAATCTGGAAATAAATGCAACTCTGTTTTAGCAATTCGCAGATCAAGATTTGTGCTTAAAACCAATCGAATATAATTACGTGTTTCATTTATCTGTTGTGGCTTGACTCTAAAACGATGCCAACCGGGTTCGATAGAATGTGATTGGTTCGGTTCTATTTGTATCGGCTGATAAGAACGCAACGCCCAAATGCCTTGTTTGCTGTTTTCGGCTCTTTGTTGTGCCTGTTGTAAGACATCACTATGACGAAGGTTAGGTGGAATAATCGACAGTATTGCCATACCAGATTCAAGTAATGATTGGTTGATATAGTCACCATTCTCAAGAAAAACATGGGCTAATAACCGATCATATTTATCGCGTTGTTGTTGATCAAATTCAAGATACACATCACGCGCTTCTACTTTTTGTTTAAGCCACTGTTTAGCTTGCTGCCCGCCTTGCTCACCTTGACGAAAGTGACTTTTAATTTCTGGTGTATTGATACCTAGTAACCGTACATGCTGACCATTTTTTAATATGATCGTATCGCCATCATAAACTTTAACAACATGATGTTTATAACGGTATGGTTGAGAATGTGTTTGGATCTTAGTTGCATTAACTGATGGCGAATCAGTAAAGCTAATCTGGCCTTGTGTATCTTCACTACGATAAATAGCAGCAGCAAATAACACATTAGCCTGCAATAGCAGGCTAATCATCAACAATCCATATCGATATCGCGTCATCACTGACATCTCACCTTATTACCTTTTAACGGATATTACTCCAGCCAGAACCAACATCAAGATTTTCTAACCAATCTAAGAATCGTAGCACATCGTCGCCTTTGAATATTGCACCATGTTGTGGGCATAACATCTCTACATCACGTTTACGCACCTCAGTAATCCACCGAGATTTAGCCTCGTTTGAAGGCATCCATCGGCGATGGAAATAGTCCATATAAGCGGTGTGGGCAACAAAGTCAGTTACAAATAAATCAGTATCATCCTTAGGCATAAATGCGGCGCCAAGATCACCAGAAAACAAAATCTTTGCATCCGGATCATAGAGCGAAAAATTGCCTGACGAATGCAAGTAATGTGCTGGTATAACGTCTAAATCATGTCCACCAAGCGTAATCGTTGCACCTTCATCTGGGATCGGACGTATATTGTCGATACTTACACCAAAATGAGTGATAAAACTCACCCAAATTTTAGGTACATATACCATTAAATTCGGATTAGCTTGTATCCATAACGTTAACGATGAAATAACATCAGGATCTTGGTGTGAAGCAAAGATAGCTTCAAGGTTAGATAAATCAAAATAGCGTGAAAATTCTGCTGCAACAATGGGGAAGTTTTCTATACCACCTGGATCTAATAACATGCCACGTCCATTATGTTGGACAAGATAGTGATTCGTATCAATCACTTCATCACGTCGCTCAGGATCACGTCCCATTACCATCCAGTTATGGCTATTTTTCTTATAGAGCGTTTCAACGCGCATTAAGCAAATTCCTCATATTAGTTTGTTGTAACTCCATTGCTTCTGACAAATCGCGTAATAAAAAATATTGACGTTGATACTGTTGTCCTAACTGACTAACCAAGTCTCTTAGCATTGAAGATACTGCATCAAAACTAGCCTCATATTCACCAGCACTCGCAGCTTCAACTGCCGAAAAAACCGCTAAATATTCGCCTTTTTTTGTCAGCATTGAAATGGGAGATAGGATATTACTCAATACATTAAGTGACCGCCCCAGCTTTATATTGTTATCGCCAATTTCTTGTGCGATTTTCTGTTGGCCTTGATAAAAGAAGTCATTCGACGTAGCGGAATCTTTGAATTGTTCAGCGTGCCTCAAGACATCCCCATACGTCGCATAACTGGAAAACAAGCGAGCAAGCGTAGAAGCTAACACCACAATCTCAACAATACTTTTCTGAGTATCCTCAATACAGTTAGAAACATCTACACCCAAAAGTTGAATATCGTGTGTTAAAACCCTAAAGGCATTGCCTTTACTGCCGGCTCTTGCTGCTGAACTAACTGCATTTGATGACAATAAATGCATTTGTTTGGCTAATGGCACTAGCTTATGTAATTCGGTGTTTAAACTCATACATTGTTGAAAAATCGAATCGTATTCTTCGTACATTTTTCGTATGTATAGATCGTCACTCACTGTTTAGACTCATGTTATGTTCAACTCAAACTGTAATGAACAACAACACCTAAAAATAATGCTGCCCCGACCCAGTTATTATTGAGGAAAGCATGCAAGCACTGTGCCCTATCTCGATTTATAACTATCTTTTGCTGATACACAAATAAAGCCGACGCAATCATAACGGCTAAATAAAAGCTAAAACCTAGTTCTAATTGTCTTGCAATCAACAACATAATGGCGATAAACAGTGACTGTAAAATGCCAATAATCACTCTATCATCATCACCAAACAGTATTGCTGTTGACTTGATTCCGGCAAGTAAATCATCGTCACGATCAACCATTGCATAAAAGGTATCGTAAATTGTCGCCCAAATAATATTGGCCAAAAATAATAGCCATGCTACTGCTGGCACAGTGCCTGTTTGTGCGGCAAAAGCCATCGGAATAGCCCAACCAAAAGCCATACCCAGAAAAATCTGTGGTAAGTAAGTATAGCGTTTCATAAAGGGGTAAATCGCAGCTAATACAATGCCAACAACGGACAAATAAATGGTTAAGGAGTTAAGTAATAACACTAATAAAAATGCGAACAATCCTAGACCTGCAAACAATAATAGCGCTTCTTTAGCACTAGCCTGACCTGTTGCTAAAGGACGGTGCATTGTTCTCAAAACTAAGCCATCAACATCACGATCTGCATAATCATTGATCACACAGCCTGCTGAACGCATCACAACAACGCCCAACACAAAAACAGTTAACACTACTAAATCAGGCACGCCTTCAGCTGCAATCCACAAGGCTGTTAATGTAGGCCATAGCAACAAAAGTATACCGATGGGCCGATCCAATCGCATAAGTTGCCAATAGACACTAAATTTGTCATGTAGTCGTTCTAGCACATTAACTCCAAATCAACGTCGGCAAAAAGATCTCGTTTACCAGTAATTTTTTGCCGCCTAAATAAAAAAGTGATCGTCTTGCCCACAATTGTTCTGGGCGCTCTTGCTGTTCGACCAAAGCCATCTCATACAACCACTGTCCCGGTTTTAAACAGGCTACTTCAATTTCACCTCGTTCGACAGAAGGATCGGTAAACAACAGTTCACCAAGTGAGGTATTGCCTAAATTATTAAATCGAGATTGCATCGCCATGTAGGTCGCTCTGGGCACAATAGTTCTAGCATAAACATTTGCCTGCTCACCATCCATCAGTCTGACTTCTCGTTGATAGACTAACTCTGTTGGCGCTATTTCTAAAGCATGGCTTTCATCTGCTAATGGACGTATCCAACTATTACTCAATAATTGCACAGAAAATGGATATTGATTGGAATGCTCTAAGCGTCGCGTAAGAGAACCACGTTCCGTGATCCAGGGTATTAATTCAGCAGGTACTAACCTACGTTGTAATGGTTGCCAGTGCGTCAATGTTTTCATATCAAAATATTACTATTTGCTAGCTTAATGCTAGACATGACCAAAATCGATTTTATGACCAAACCAACGATTTACTAGAGCGTTACTATAGTGTGGTGATGTTTTTAAGAAGGCATCACATGCTTTTGGCATCAGCTCGATCAAATCTTGATCATTCATTAAATCGGCAACACGAAACTGCGGTAAGCCAGTTTGACGGGTTCCTAATACCTCACCAGGCCCTCGCAATTCTAAATCACGTTGTGCTATAACAAAACCATCATTCGAATCGCGTAAACAACGAAGTCGTGCATGGCCATTATCAGATAAAGGGGCGTGATACATTAATACAC
>JBFIJJ010000122.1:0-7878 GCA_041600795.1 Methylophagaceae bacterium
ATTTTGCCACTATCTAATAACTGTTTGAGTAAGGTGGTGTAATGCTGTATCTCAAATTCACCACCGAAATCAGGATATTCATTTTTAATTGTATTGAATGAATGTGGATCAGTCGTAACAATAGAATTAAAGTCACACTTATCTAAGGTGCTGATATTAGATGAAGCTAAAAACTCATAAAGCCCCTCTTCACCAACACGTCGTATATCATTACCTGAGTTCATTTCAGCTTCATATAGCAAACCGAAATCAACACCAGCTTGTTTCATAATTTTAGCGAATGACTTCGTTACTACTTGGTTGCGAGGATCAAGTGACGCATAGTCACCCACAAACCACATGACATCGACAGGTTCTTTACGTGCATCTTTAATTTCGAAGTCTAGATCTTTTGTCCATTTTGCACGTTTACGTTTGGACTCACCCATTGAGTTACCAGTCTTATGTACTGACTGCAAGGTCTTTTGTAGGATAGGATCCATATTGCCTTCATCAACCAGTTTACGTCTCATTTGCACGATAATTGGTACGTGTTCAACCGCTACTGGACAGATTTCAACACACGCGAGGCAAGTACGACATGACCATAAAGTTTCCATAAACACTTGGCCTACATCTTTGCCATGAACATTTAGTTCAGCCTCTTCAGGCAACTCTTTTTTCTCTAAGGCATTGTTAGCAAATTCACGTAACGACAAGATCACATCTCTTGGCGATAAGGGCGCACCTACAGCATTAGCTGGACATGCTTCCTGACAACGTCCACATTTAGTACACGCATCTAAATGAAGCAGATTTTTCCATGTCAAATCTGTAATAGTTTTGACACCAATTTCTTCCTGATCTTCAGGCACCTTCGGCAAGCGTCTTCCAGCAAGAGGATCACGAAACATCAATGAGGCTGATGCAGTGAATATATGTTTTACTTTGGTATAAGGAATCAAGGCAACAAAAGCTAAAGCCAACATGCCATGAAACCACCATAGTCCAGTACGGAATATTCCTGCAGCTTCAGGACTCATACCCAAACTATTCAATACAGCAGCAATAACGTTACCTACTGGCGACCACCAACGGTAATCCCAAACCGTAGCGTCATTCATCAACCAAATAAGGCGTGATGACTCTAATAAAAATCCTGTGATTACGATGAGGATAAATCCCCACAAGAATGCCCAATCTTCACGACGATATGCACTACGATCATAATCTGGATCGCCTGGCTCCCTATCGACACGTGTGTAATCTAATTTTGGCAATTTAAGCCATTTACGGCGATACATCATGTAAACCAGCCCAGCAACAACTGCTGCACCAGCAATATCTAACACTAGAGAGAACCAGAGGTAAAAATCACCATGCCAGAATTTAATACCAAATAAAGGTTCTAGGATGTCGTACTCTAAGGTTATGGTAGATGTACCAATAAATAACAATACAAATCCAAAGAAAATACCTGCATGAGCCTTCCCTGCTGCCTTATCACGTCGCTTGATAGTTCTATGGGTCAACATGGTTTTAACCATATCCCAAAAGCGTGACAAGAATTCTCCCCATGATGCATCAGGTTGGCCACGTCTGTACTTTCTTACTTGAACGTAACAGCCATATACAAACACAGCTATTGCCGAATAACCAAAAGCGTAGAATAAATATATTGATGATGTTTGAAAGCCTTCAAACAGAATTCGGGTAATTTCTTGTGTTTCGTTCATGACACACCTGTTAGCTTTAGAATAGAAATAAGGAATGCTTTAGGGTAAGGAATACGCACTGCTATGAACCACATAGCAGTACGTAAGCTTTTTCCACCTTAGATTTTGTACTCAATCTCGTGGTTTCCACCCGGCATATGCGGTGTGCCCCAAGCGATTGTTTCACGCTTGTATGGCAGTGGATATTGTGGATTTTCTTCCTCAATTTCCCTTGCGATACGTTGTCCAGTGAAGGTTGCATCCGCAATCAGACGTGGTGCTTCAGCATCACCAATCAAGTAGATACCTTTAATACCGTTTTCTTCCCACTCTGATTGACGTTCTTTGAGCTCTTTGTACAGGGCATTGTCAGACTTACGTCCAGTGACCAAGATCAGAGAGTCAAATTCTAACCAGCGATGAGTTTTGTTCTCATCACGAGGGAATACACCAGGACCACGATAGCTACGCTTAGAACCATCGCCCCACATGTTGTAAATTTCTAAACGATTCTTCTCGATACGTGTGCAGAAATGATCGCCAATCTCTTCAATGTTAAGTTCATGCAGGCGACGCATCATGTTTGGATATTCCAAAGTGAAATGCATGTAGTTAGCTAAGTGCACACCAGAAACGATGGTGACGTCATGACCTTCTGTTGACAGTTTCTCTGCCAAACTTGGTGCCATGAAGTAACTATCAGCATTGAGGATCACAACACGCTTACCGATTGCTTTTTTACCTGCTAACACCTGTTCTGGTGTAAGTTGTTCTGGCTGTGAAGCATCTGCACCAGGGATAGGCGCATGAGTCAGACAGTTTTCACCATCTGTTGCCCAATGTGATCCAGTAGCAATCACCACTTTTTCTGCACCGTATTCCAACACGTCATCTGCCGTTAATGGTTTTTGACCAAGTGCAATTACATTATGTTTGTTTTTCTTAACCAATTTATCCAGCTGAGTTTCACGATAATCACGGTGATAGCTCCACTCACCCAAACCAGGCAACGTTGATACCTGATTGACGTGACCACCAATTTTTTCAGCTGAGTCGTATAGATGAACCGTGTAATTACGTTCCATCAGTACGCGAGCGGCTTCTGAACCAGAAGGACCAGCACCAACTACAAGCACAGAATCTTCTGAGCCCGCTTTGGCAAATTTTTCTGGATGCCAACCACGACGGTATTCTTCACCCGCTGTCGCATTTTGCGTACAGATCATTGGAGGACCACCGATTTCCCAACGAGAAATACAGACGTTACAACCGATACAAACGCGAATATCATCATAACGACCTTCTTCGACTTTCTTAGGAAGGAAAGGATCAGCAATTGACGGACGTGCACAACCGATAATATCGACGATGCCTTTGGTGACAAGTTCTGTCATTTTTTCTGGGTCAGTGTATCGACCCACACCTAAAACAGGTTTTTTAGAAACACGTTTTACATGCTCAACCCAAGGTACAGTGTGGCCTTGTTGGTAGAAACGTGATGGACCTGCATCTTCACCCCATTCAGCGATGTCACCAACAGTGATGTCCCACAGGTCAACGAACTCATCAGCCATCTCGATAAATTTAATACCATCTTCTTCAACTTCGATTTGATCTGGGCCGTAAATAGTATCGATCGCAAAACGAGTGGCAATTGCACAATCTTTACCGACTGCTTCGCGTACTTTTTGTAAAGTTTCAATCCAGAAACGAGCACGGTTTTCTAAAGAACCACCATAAGCGTCAGTACGTTTATTGTAGTAAGGGTTTAAAAACTGTAGAGGCAGGTATGAGTGAGCACCGTACACATAAATGATGTCAAAACCAGCATCACGTGCACGATAGGCTGCATCGACATAATACTGCTGAACCATAGCGATATCGTCTAGGTCCATTTCTTTACAATAGCTTAGCGTTTCAAATTCAGAGGCAAACTGGCTAGGGCCACGAGGTGTCGCTCGGCTTTCCATATTAGGTGCATGTGCCGCACCGTACCATAATTCAACACCCGCTAATGAACCGTATTTATGAACTTCATCGGTCATAGCTTTTAGATTACGTACATCACCTTCATCCCAGATACGAGCTGACAGACGGTGAGTATCATCTGATTCTGGATGGATAGAACAGTACTCTGTATTCATTGCCGCCCAGCCGCCTTCGGCTTTCATTGAGCGGTGAGCAGCTTGGAAGCCGGGACGATCAGAACCAGCACCAATACAGTGAGGTACTTGATAAAAACGATTACGGAGTGTTTTGGGACCAATTTGAATTGGTTCAAAAAGAATATCATGCTTTGGATCACGTGCCATTATATTTCCCCTTAGTTATAAGTATAGGCAGCTATATTTTCATGCTTACCTATTACGGCAACAATTCCTAAGAGGAGTTACTTCGTAGGGAGTAGATGTTCTACTTTCGGAGGGAATATATGGTGTGTCATCCAAAAAATGGGCAGCCTGAGCTACCCGCTTTTAATTTTATGTTGACATAGTCAGTGCTTATTCATTAGCCGCCAGATGCCAAGCTATTTCCAAAGTAGACGACCAATACACCCGCGACTAATGCCACATATGGCAAAATACCCGCACGTTTATGCATGCCGTCATCATTCTCTAAATGCATATCTTCAATCATTGCTTTAGGGAATACACCTTTATCCTGAACATAATGGCGATAAATGAAGACAGGAACGATTAATGAAGCAAATATGACACCTGTCATTAACGTACCTGAACCCCAGATATTTGCACCTAACCCCATAATAAAGAGATTTACAAAACCTAGGATAGCACCCAGTCCCAACAGAATTGTTGGCGCTTTATATGGTCGAGCCCAATTTGGACGGTCCATACGATGGATCCAGCCAGAATTAAGGTTAAGGAAATTAAATGTTATATAACCAACATTTGATGCCGCCAGGATGAATACATAATCTGACATCATCAACAACACCAGATTAAAAGCAAGATCAGTCCACATTGCTTTAGTAGGTGCACCATTTTCATTGACATGAGACAAATATTTAGGCAACCAGCCATCAATAGATGCTTGATACAGAGTACGAGATGAACCCGCCATAGAAGTCATGATGGACAATAGTAAAGCTAACACAAGCATAACCACCAAGATATTAGCCAAGAAGATGCTATCGCTCAACATATTTGCCAATGCTTGTGCTACCCCCATTCCAGAGTATATTTCAGGCGCGAGCATACCGTTATAAACAGGTGGCGCAATGACAGCGCCCGATGAATCTAATATTCGAGGTGTCACCATTTCACCTAAGCCTAAATGGCCTTGGAAAGCTATTGGCACTAATGTGAATACGGCAATACAAAGCAGACCGGAATAAATGATTGCTTTGAAGGTATCACGCTTTGGATCTTTGAATTCACGTGTGTAACATACCGCTGTTTCAAAACCGTATGTAGACCAAGCGGCAATAAATAAACCACCCGCCATTAATACCCAGCCATCAATATTCCATGTCCCATCAATAACGTGCCCTACGGAATCGTAGGCAAGAGGGCTCAATGGAAAAAAATGCTGTGTGGGCATGTCCTCGGTAACCAACGGTACGATACCAATTAACATGAGAGGAACTAAAGCTGTGATAGCTAACAACATTGTTGTCTTAGCTGAACGTAAAATACCACCATGTTGAATACCGAATACGGTCAATAATAATGTTGCGCCAAGAATAAACGTCGCATTGATTCGTAACGACAGACCGTCCTTAATCATTCCTAGATCGAATATCGTAATCTGCCACGTATTTATCACAGCATCTGCTGGAAACATTGCTGTAAGTATGTAACCCGCTGCTAAACCTGAACCGATCGCCAGTACTGGTGACCAAGCAAACCAATTACACCAAACGGAAATAGGAGCAACAAATTTATTATATTTGGACCAAGCTACAGCCCCATATACTGATGCCCCACCTGATTTATGTGGAAATAGACCAGCTATTTCTGCATAGGTAAAGGCTTGAATGAATCCAAAGACAATTGAAATTATCCAAACCAACCAAGCTGGTTTGCCAACCGTTGTCGATATAGCCCCCATTGAAAATAAAACAAGTGCGGGAACACCACTCGCCACCCAAAAAGCCCCATGCCAGCCAATTTTACGATGAAGAAAGCCATTCTGCTCTACTACATCCTCTGATAAATCTGCTGTTATTGCCTCGACATGAATACTCACATTGATCCTCTTTCATAACTTTAATGTTAAGGCATAATATATGAAACTTTGAACATGAATTTTCTTTATGAATATCCTGACATTGATATGGTTTAGAACTGTTTAAACTTGCTATTCTTTGACAAAGATATCAATGCTTTCATGCTCTAGATTGTCAGCTTTTAAGTGAATGAGTTGATTCTCATTGCATTCTAACATTATGAATGTGCTAGTCGTAGTATGGTCAGTCGTTCTGTTAAGCTCTTGCTACTTTTTCTTTTTTAATTACCCCTACCGATGTCACACAGTAATAAATTATCGGGAGGCTCAATCAATATTTAATCTAAATTATCCTAGTCATGTCATTAGACTTTAATTCTAATGGCATGACTAGGAATTCAACTAACTTATCGAACGGTTCTTTGAACCAATCTTTTGGTTAACTCTCAGCTAATGGTTGAACATCTGGTTCAAGTTCCCAATAAACTTTATCTAAACCTTCAGCCTGTTCTTCATCAGAAACACGCAAACCTGTTGTGTGCTCTAAAATAAATGAAAGGATCCATGCTGTTACAATACCTGTTCCGAGACATAGACCAATCCCCATTAGCTGACTCATAAGATTGACTTGTCCGCTTTGAAAAGCGTGAATACCTTCTTCGATACCATAGTAACCACCTGATGGCGTACCAGCATGTATGATCCCGACCATAATAAGTCCATAAGAACCTACACCGGCAAATAAAGGCAATAACTTATGTTCATCAATTCCACGCTTGCCCATAAACTCATATATTACATAAGCAACTAGCGGTGCAGAGAATGAAACAAGGAACATTTCCCAAGGAACGTACACATCGAAACCAGATGCACCTACTACATAACCGGCAAATGGACCAAGTAATAGATAGCTGTATTTACCTGTAGCGTAAGATAGGATCGCCCCCATCAAAGCTCCACCAGCCCAAGCAACACCATAGTTATTAAAGGCAATACCAACACTTGTGTCAGCCATTGTTACACTCACTGCATATGCTTCAGGATCAAAGAAGAACATGCATGAAAGAATAACCATTGGTAGGCTCGCAAAAATAACAAACACACCCGCTGTTACGATCGCTAAACTAGGTACACGGTACTCTGACACTTTAGGATGAGCCGTAAACATACCCGGACGAGCACCTAACTTTCTGAGAAATACCATTGCCATTCCAGCAGGGAACAAATAAACGAAACCTACCCCGAAGAAATCGTGGAAACCTAGTGTTGTTAACCAACCCACGGAGCCCCATGTCCATAGACTAACAAACGATGACACAATTGTTGCAACAAACGATGTGACATAGAAAGCAGAAGGTTTCATACGTTCTGAAACAGCAAAGTGTAATAAAACGTTAATGATCCCAGCAAAAACCGCAAGGAAGAAAACAAAAATCTGGAAAGTATTCAAACCAGGAAAAACAGCAGGATCCACATTCTGCGCCATTGAGTTAGCCATGGCACCACCAGCCCACCAATCATTCACACTATCCATGAAAGTTACACCTTCGAACATGGTGTAATATTGTGATGCCCAAATAGCAAAACCGATGAAGAAATAGGTTGTGAAACCTATAAAAAACCCAATTAACTTTTCAATCGTCGCATTAAAAGCGCTACGACGCCTGATCCCACCAACATCAATCAAAAGCAAGCCAAATACTACAAAAAGCGCTCCGACCGTACCCGAAGCATAAACAAGATTTTGCACAAGCGAGTTTAAACTCACTTGTGAAGCAAACTGTGTTGCCGTATCAAATCCCATAATTCTCTCCTTCTTATTATTTATTCAATTACACGATTGTATATTCAACCGATTTGTTGAATTTAGTCTCTAAAGCAATCAACGTCTATTACAAATAAACGTTAATACTAAAGTAGTATTTTGGTAGAAGGAAAACAGTTTAATGGGCATTAAACTACTTTTTATAACAATGCTTTTAAAACGAAACTTGTG
>JBFIJJ010000123.1:0-7704 GCA_041600795.1 Methylophagaceae bacterium
ATTGCAGATACAACAGAGCTAGATAATATTCATAATGTTGATAGTGATGATAGTGGAACAAAAGATAAGGCAATTATCGTTGCTAATGTTGCGCAATTAGATGAGGTTTTACTAGCATCTGTACCGACCAGTTACTCAGGCTCTATCACAGGTAATACAGTTAGCTCCAGTCTAAACTTCGGTGCCGATGGTGGTTATGTAAGTAATTTGGTCATGGTACTTGATACTGATGCTGATAACATTCCTGATACCGATGTCACGTTTGTATATGACCCATCGACAGATCAGATTACAGTGATTGGTGGTTTCCCGGCAAGCGGATTCCCGCAGTCTGGATCGTTGTTGACGCTTGATGCATCTGTAGGTTTCACCACTGGTGAGCTAATATTTGACTTTAGCACTGGGGAGTATACATACCAGACAGCAGGCATTGCTAATGAGGGTGATCAATTTGATCTCAATTATGTTGCAGTAGATGGTGATGGCGATATGGCATCAGGTAAGCAAACAATCCAAATTGTTGATGCCAAACCTGTTGCTAATAATGATATTGATACATTAACCGATAATGCAACTTTCTTTGAAGGCAACGTCATTACAGCGATTGGTACTGACGGTGGTGACAATGTTCAATTGACTTCATTTAGTACAGGACGGTCTGGAGAAGATAATCCTGGCGATGGCGCTACCGTAACGTCTATAGAGTTCAATGGCGCAACATTTGATTTAACGACACCCGCTACAGGCTCCTTAGCTGGCGGAAGTTATGTTGTCTCTAGCGTTAATGGCGTAAATACATTAGTCTGGACAGCGTCATCAGGTGGCGCATCGTTAACATTTAATGCAGAAGGCTATTATAAGTACACGCCGCCAACTGCAGAGCTATCAACCAATGTAGCAGGGCCTTCAGTCAACTACTTACTGACATCTGCAGGCGGTATCTCTAACGCAGCTGCTGCAGGCATGACCTTAACAGGTGTTGCAAGAACAAGCTCAGTCGAGGGAAGTGCAACTGTTAATACAAGTGGTAGCGGCGCAGGTGTGGCAGGCAATGATGGTACTCGTGTTGATAGACTTGAGAGCTTAGTGATTACTTTTAATACGGCTACTCATCCTCATGGTGTGCAGGACGTGATTATTGATTTGAATAATGCTAATAGTAACTTAGGCGGAAGTTTGGCGCTAAGTTATACGATATATGATATTCATGGCAATTTATTAGGTCAGTTCTCATCTAATTCCGAAGCGCCAATCAATATGGGTTACGCTGGGATTGGCAAAATTGTGATTGAATCAGGTGGATTTAGTGATCCGTATGGCACGATTGAAGATATATCATTCTCTACCATTCTTGATACACCAGGCACATTAGCGCCTGCACCAGAGGTGATTAGCTATACGATTTCTGATGTAGATGGCGACACATCAACAGCAACACTCACGCTCAATAATATTATTGATAATATCGCTGGTACATCAGCTAATAACACCATTAATGGTACTGGTCATAATGAGTCTATTTCTGGGTTTGGCGGTGCAGATATCATCAATGCTGGCGCAGGCTTTGATATTGTTCGAGGCGGTACTGGTAATGATACGATTGACGGTGGTGCAGATGATGATCAACTATACGGTGAGGATGGTGATGATGTTATCAGTGGTGGTACGGGTTCAGATCTTATCTATGGCGATGCTGGCAATGACACGCTAAGTGGTAATGCAGGTGCTGATACGCTATATGGTGGTGCTGGCAACGACATTGTTAACGGTGGAGATGGTGATGATTTGATTGTCGGCGGTGCTGGCAATGATACGCTAACAGGTGGTGCCGGCGTAGATGTCTTTAAATGGACATTAAATGATCAAGGCACTGCAGGTTCCCCTGCGAAGGATGTAATCACGGATTTCAACCCAGCTTCGGTTGGCGGAGATGTACTTGATTTAAAAGACCTGCTAGTTGGAGAGCAACATGTGTCTGGCGTTGGTAATCTAGAGTCTTACCTTCATTTTGAACAAGTTGGGTCCGATACGGTCGTCCATATCAGTCACAATGGAGGTTTCTCTGAAGGCTACTCACCGACGGTTGAGTCACAAACCATCACTCTAGCAAATGTTGATTTGGTGACAAGTTTAGGCAGTGATCAAGCGATTATTGATAATCTATTAGCCAATAATAAGTTGGTCGTTGATTAGTAATTAGCCAAGCAAAAAGTTGATTTCTTTCAATTCTTTTGCATGGCTAATCATAGAATTAACATTGAATCATCGTGTTCTTTTAATCAATGCTTTCTATATTAATTAACTAAGATATGGATTGTTGAGAACAATGGAGGCGCTATGCCGTACATACTAAGAGGGCAAGACGGAAAGATTGAAGCAATTAGCCAAATACGTATAACAGGTCAAGGCTGGGAAGAAGTCATGTCTGGGAATCAAGAATATATTGATTACTTGGATGATGCGCTCAAAAAAGAAGACAGGTTTCGCGAAAGTGATATTCAACTTGCGCGGGTACTCGAAGATCTGATTTCTTTATTAATTGATCGTGATTTTATTCGTTTTACCGATTATCCAGATGCAGCACAGAAAAAACTTATTGAAAGACAAGGTTTTCGAGCAGGCAATAAAAACCTGAATTTGTTGGATGATGATGAGACCTATTAGAAAGGTGATATCAAATAAAAAAAGGTAGCATGTAGCTACCTTTTTTATTTAAAGCTTTACCTACTCTTTCACTGCGGGTCCAGTAGCTGCATCAATACCTAGTTCAGGTAGTGCAGCAAGTTCGTTTTTAGTTTGTACGCCTTCTGCAATAGCGGTTAAATTGATTGAGTGTGCAATCAGGCAGATACCCTTTAAAAAAGCTTTATTGCCAGGGTTGTCATCAATATCACGAATAATAGAAGCATCGACTTTTATGTAGTCTAGATCTAAATCGTGTAACTCTCCTAGGCGACTAATCTGAGCGCCCACATGCTCAACACCGATTTTGCAACCAAGTGATTTTACAAGCTCAGCGAATCTTTTAAATTTAGGTAAGTTTTGAAATACGCTATGCTCACCAACTTCAAGCCACAGGTTGTTAGCAATGGCTGGCTTATCTTGCAGTAACTTGCTAATAGCTGCATGATAATGTGGATCGCACATACCGCTTGTCGATACATTCAGAGCAATTGGTTTTGACTCGTCATCAATCAACGAATTAACAGCTGTTTCAAGCGCCAAGCGGTCTAGTTGTGCAACTAAACCTAATTGCGTAGCCCATCCAATAAATTCCCCAGCTGCAACCCAAGGGCCATTTGGAACAAGTTGCAACCTAGCAGGACATTCATAATGAATAACTTCTCGCTTGTTTGATAACACAGGGAAGGATGCAAGTTTTAACCTGCCAGCCTCAATCGCAGAAGTGAGCATTGCACGCCACTCCGCTTCATTATGATTCTCATAGCGATTAATGTCTTCTTCTTGAATAAGTGCCAAAATGTCAGTTTCGGTGATGCTGGTTTGTAATTTAATGGTGCTAATCAGATTTTTCAGACCATCAAGTTGTTCTGATTTGCCAACAACGCTGGATATTGTATGTAAATCAAAGTTACTAAATTGTTTGTCCAATCCGGCAGCATCATGTAATACACTCTTAACTTGGCTGCAAATAATATTGTGGTCTACTTTGTTATTTGAAAATACAGCAAAGTCTGCGCCAGTTAAACGTCCTGAGATGAGTGATGGATGTTGTTTGCAATATGCATCCAATGCCATCCCCATTCTTTTAAGAACTTTATCAGTCGCTGTAGAGCCGAGCGTTTCATTAATCTCGGCCAAATTGCTAATGCGAGAGACAACGAGTATACCTTCTATAAATGAATCATCATTTTCCATATAGGTTGCTACACGGCTACTAAAGTACTTACGGTTCATCAGTCCTGTTACGGCATCGTAATTCGCCTCTATGCGCATTTGCTCTAGTAGCTCTGCTTCGTTGTTAAGCATATCTTTAATACGTTGTGATAACTTATTCAAAGCCTTTGCCAGTGACTGAAACTCATGCGTTCTAGGTTCTTTAATGGAAATGAAGTTTTTTTCACCAATTGCTTCGGTCATATCGACCATTTCATGTAAAGGTCTAATAATCATTTTTAAAACAAGCGAGCCAAGTATGCCGCAAGCAAGTGCAATAATCGTGCTCCACACTAACATGGCAAGAGAGCCATTCCACAAGTCTCGATAGGCAAAGTCAGTCGTACTGGCCAGTGTTAGCACACCATACTGTGACCAACCATCCTGGATTTGCGCAATACCTGGGTTCGGGTTGATGTGAATCATATTTTTAAACCAATTAGGTACAGATTCAGTTGTTGCATTATTGACGCGTTCCGTCATGATTTGTTTATTTGGATCCGTTAGCTTTATATATTCGTAATGGCCATTGTCAAATTGTGCAGATAACATCAAATTTACAGCAACAGGGTCTTTTTCCATCTGAGAAATTGATAGCGCAAGAGAAACTGCATTATCTGTGTTCTTGATTTCTAATTGCTGCTCTAAATAATGTTTACTTGTAATAATATTAATCAAAAAGCTAGCGCCAAAAGCCAGCGAAATAATTAATATAATTGCAAACCATAGCTGTTTAATAAGAGACATATCTATTCCTAATCAATAAATTACTCAATACCATCTTTTTTAATACGTGTTAAAACATCGCTCCATCTTGACAATGATTTTAGCGATGAGCCTTTTGTGTTGTTAGCGATACCTGTCCATAACCCTTGACTATTGAAGCTAAAAATAGGTCTTAGATCAACGCGGCGCGAGCTTTCATGAATTTCAGAGAGCAGGTTATCTAAAATTAATGGTTCCGAGCTAGGTGTCGCATAATAGCTGAGTACCATGTGTGCCTGAAATACATCGCTATCTGGCCCGCCAATCCGCGCTTTAACATAGGTGAGTTTTAAGCGTTCATCAGGAATGCCAAGTTCACGCAGAAATATATATTTAGCAATGCTGTAGTCTTCACAATCACCCTTTTTCTTACCAATAGATTCAAGCGGTGTTGCCCAATAGTCTTTTTCACCCCAATTGTCTTCGTCGCTAACAAAATTAATATGTAAATTAAAAAAAGAGTTAATCCTTCTTAATTTTTCTGACTCAGGTGCAGATCTGAGATTGTCGATTAATGTCTCTAAGCTGAGAATAGTTTCTTTCGCATGCGAACCATAGCGCTGATCGGCTAGATCTGCCAGGTGTTGAAAATCTGTCGCTAACGACAAGCTCATGATGGAAAAAAGCATTAATAAGCTAATTGTTTGCTTTAAATCAGATGTCAGGTTGCGCAAGTTATAGATAATAGTAGTAATTTTTTTACCTGTAGCGTAAGTTTTTTTAGACAACTATATAATACTTTTTCTTTTAAAATTAATTAATTGCGGTATTATTCTACGTAATTACATTAAATGGTTCAATGAATTAACCGATAAAATGTAAATAATAAATAATTATTAAAATCACACCTATACATTAAGGCACAACTATTGCATTGTATTGTTGGATTAGAAGTGTTTTTTGTATGGATTTTAAGTGATTGGGAGTTTATTAGTATATGTACAAAGGTTTAAAGGGGATAATTACTTGTGTGTTGCTGCTTGTAACACCTTTCGCCTATGCAGAAGTACCTGATACGTTGAAAGAAATTGTTCAGAAAACAATCACTACAAACCCAGAGGTGCAAGCAAAGTTTCACACCTATAGAGCTGCATTGCAAGAACAAAAAGTGGTAAAGGGTGGATACTACCCCCATGCAGACATTATTTCTAAATATGGTAGTTATGAACGATTAACACCTAATGTAGGCAATACGCAGACACCACAAAGTCAAACAGACATAGTATTACGTCAAATGTTATTTGATGGCTTTGCCACACCAGCTGAAGTCAACCGTTTAGATCACGCTGCACGTGTTCGTTATTATGAACTGCAGAGCACAATGCAAAATACCGCCTTAGATATAATCAAGGCTTATGTTGATGTCAGACGCTATCGCCAATTAAAAGCATACGCAGAGAGTAATTATGCTGTACACAAACAGCTATTTGATCGTATTGAGCAGCGTGTGCAGGCTGGTATTGCACGTCGAGTGGATTTGGAGCAAGCAAGCGGACGTCTCGCACTAGCTGAGGCAAACTTGCTAACTGAACTAACTAATTTGCAGAATGTGACTGCGCGCTTTCAACGTTTGTCTGGCGATTTGCCACCTGAAGATTTACCACCTGTGAGATTTTTGACAGAAGGATTAGCATCTAGTGCAAATAAGTCTTTGGAAAATGCTTATCAAAAGAATCCTGATTTATTGTCTGCTATTGAGAATATTGTCGCTACACAACAAGAGGTGCGTGGCAAAAAAGGGCGGTATTTACCAAGATTAGATTTGCAGGCCAGAAAAAATCTGGATGTTAGCTCTGATGGTAGAAACAGCAGCTTAGCTGCCGATATGGTAGAGCTTACAGCAACTTTTAACTTATTTAATGGTTTTTCAGATCAAGCTGGTATTGCGCAGTCTGCTGAGAACCTGAATCGTTCATACGACCTCAGAGACAAAGCTTGTATCGATACACGGCAAACAGTTGTAATTGCTTACAATGATGTCGTCAGTCTTACTGAGCAATTAACATATCGTAACCAGCATCAGCTCTCGATTGAAAAAGCCAGAGAAGCTTATCACAAGCAATTTGATATTGGACAAAGGACCTTGCTGGATTTATTAGATACAGAGAATGAGTATTTTCAGGCAAGACGTACTTATACCAATACAGAAAGTGACTTGCACACTGCCTATGCGCGTACCTATGCCGGTGAAGGTGATTTGCTTGGCAAACTGGATGTTACGCGCGGTGATTTGCCAGACCTAGGTAAGGCAGACTACAACGAAAATTATGCAGTGTGTCAGGCAGCAGCCCCAGAAATGGTGAAAGTTGACAAAGCAAGCATAGTAGCCAACGCAGAACCGTTAAGCGTAGCAAACCAAAAAATGCTAGCTAACAACGAGCCAGCAAAAGTTGTGATGTCTGATAAAGTTATTCCTGATGTGCAATTTGAAACCAACAGCGCTATTATTAAGTCTGTATCTTTCCCTGTTTTAGATAATGCATATAAAACGCTGGTGGAGTGGGGTAATTCAGGTGTTGAGGTAGCTGGGCACACGGATAAACGCAATACATCAGATGCTGATTACAATCAACGCTTATCAGAGCGTCGCGCGCAAGCGGTGAGTGATTATTTAATCAAAAAAGGTATAGACGCAAAACGCATGACTGTTAAAGGGTATGGTTTTTCAATGCCTATTGCAGAAAATGATCCTATTACAGGTAGCGCAGAAAACCGTCGCGTCGAATTGATCCGACAAAAATAACCATGCGAATAAACAAATAAAAGGAGGCATTAGCCTCCTTTTTTAATTCATTCATACAGGCAAATCAATAAAGGGTATTATTTTTTATAAAACGATAATAAAAAGCCGTATTTTTACTTATAAAAATACAGGGATGGTGTTAGAATACGCACCGCGCCGAAGGTCATGGCGCACATAAAATGTTTTCATAAGAAAACTAATCACCCGCCCGGGTGGTGAAATTGGTAGACACAAGGGACTTAAAATCCCTCGGCCATTGCGGCCGTGCCGGTTCGATTCCGGCCCCGGGCACCATTTTA
>JBFIJJ010000124.1:0-7689 GCA_041600795.1 Methylophagaceae bacterium
CCGTAATGAGTTTAGCGTATCAACTTCTTGCTCTGTGACCTCAACCCGCTGTCCGACCATACCCAACATCTCAAAACCGTGTTGAGCAGATGACAACCATGCTCTTACTTGTTGTGGGTTGGCCGAATAACCATTTAACTCACCTACACCCACGTGTTTTTCAAATAACTGTGCCCCTAGTGCAATCGCCATTTTCACCGCTTCAGTTTCATCGGGTTGTTCATGTGTTGAATAACCAATAGCCGTATCAGGAAACTGTTTCTTCAATAGGCCGATTTGACCCAACTGCAAATGATCGTTCGGAGTTGGATATTCACCAACACAATGCATGATTGCCAGTGATTTATTCCGGTGATGAAAAAACTGTACGACTTTTTCAATTTCATCTAATGTTGCACCGGCCGTTGATGCAATTAATGGCAATGAGGAGTGTGCAATACGTTCTAATAATGGCCAATCCGTCAATGAACACGAGGCGATTTTCAAGATCTGAAAACCATGCTGTTCAATCCACGTCACCGATTGCTCATCAAACGGGGTACACATTGAAATAAAACCGGCATCATCAATAGCTTGTTTGAGTTCGAGCAATTGTTGTTCGCTTAACTCCGTATCTTTAAATCGTTTTACATACTTAATATCATCACGAGTGTGATAATCAGGATGAATAAAGGTGCTGAGATTGCGATATTGCAATTTAAAGGCAAACTGAAAAGGAAAGTCATCACAGACTGCTTTCATCTGTTGAATCACTTCGATGCCATGCGCAACCGAGCCTTGATGATTGTTGGCTAATTCAAGCACAAATAAGTTGTTATAAATAGCGTTGGGGTCTGTCATGGTTTTTTTAGCCAAAAAAGTCTGTTATTGCTTGAATCATATAATCAATCATATCGTCGTTTATTCCAGGATAAACGCCAATCCAAAGTGTATTATTCATTACATAATCGGTGTTATCTAGCGGGCCAATCATACGATAGGTTTGGTTACGCATGTACGGCTGCTTGGTCAAGTTACCACCAAATAACAAACGACTGGCAATTTTCTTTGATTCCAAGAAATGAATAAACTCATTTCGTGATCGTTGTTTTAAGGTCAGAGCAAACCCAAACCATGAAGGTGATGAGTTTGGCTCTGCTTCTGGCAAAATTAAATGCGCCGTTAATGCCGCTAAGCCATTATACAAACGTGTGAAATTATGCTTTCTTGCTTCGATAAAGGCTGGCAATCGTTCCATTTGGGCCAATGCCACAGCTGCCTGCATATCAGTGATCTTCAAGTTATAACCAATATGTGAATAGGTATATTTATGATCATAACCACATGGCAGTTGACCCAATTGCTGATCAAAGCGTTTTTTACAGGTATTGTCTTGGCCCGGCTCACAAAAACAATCACGGCCCCAATCACGGAACGACTCAAGTAATATTTTCAACTGACCATTATTGGTAAAAATGGCGCCACCTTCCCCCATCGTAATATGATGTGCAGGATAAAAACTCAATGTAGCAATATCACCAAAGGTACCAACATGCCTAGCGACATTCACAGGAATCACTTGGCCTCTATAATCCGTTAATTCAACTGTCGGTGTATAGGTTGTACCTAAAGCATCACAACAATCTTCAATAATCCAAAGACGATGTTCTCTGGCAAACTGAATGACTTCATCAAGATTGAAGGCATTACCTAAGGTATGGGCCAACATAATCGCTTTGGTTTTCTCAGATAGTGCTGATTTAAGTTGGCTCACATCAATGTTATAGCCCGGAATAGCAATATCAACAAACACTGGAATTAAACCATTTTGTATGATGGGATTAACCGTTGTCGGAAATCCGGCAGCAACACTAATAACTTCATCGCCTTTTTGTAAGGCTCTATCCCCTAATTTAGGTGAAGTTAACGCTGTTAATGCCAACAAATTGGCAGATGATCCTGAATTAGTTGTTAAAACATGCTTAACACCCAAGAAATCAGCAAGTGTTTGTTCAAACCGTTGGTTAAAACGTCCTGTCGTTAACCAACCATCTAATGATGATTCCACTAAATGTGTTAATTCTGATGCCCCTAATACCTTGCCTGACACTGCGACTGCCGTTTCACCAGCATTAAAATCTACAGCCTGATATTTGTGTTTACTATAACGAGCAACACTATTTAGAACGCTGGCTCGTAATATTTTTTCAAACGCTGTCGACGTTAATTCAGTTATGCTGCTGATAATCTCGCTTTGATGAATTTTATATTGCTTTGTAACGTTAATAAAAGTGTTTCCAACACAGCTATCATCCACCACATCCTGACCAGTCACAGCAATACTAGTGTGGTTTTCACCTGCATTGTTGGTAAGAAACAATACATCAATTTCGTTATCACTATCTGGGGATGTCAGAATAATCACGTGTTGTGAATGTGCTCGGCATAAAGGTAAAGCCGCATCAACCATACAAACCATGCCCGGTTTTAACAATTTATTACTTTTGACAGTCATTAATTTAGGATTCCAACCGTAGGCATACAAATAATTACGCTTATTTAAGTTTAGTATTGTGAAATGAATTGTTTTAATTGTTGCTCACAAATACCTGCCATATCACTACCAGCAGCAAATTGTTCATACCAATCAATTGACAGTTCTAACGCATTTTCAAATGTTAAATTAGGCCGCCAACCTAGTTCATCATAGGCTTTAGTGCAATCTAATTTTAAAATATTCGCTTCGTGCAACTGGCTCGTTTGTTCTATTTCCCAATTAAAATCAGGCCATTTATCAGCGATATAATCAGCTATCCATTTTACCGTTTTTACACCATCATTAGTCGGACCAAAATTCCATGCCGCAGCATAGTTCGATCCATGCTTAACCAGTTTCTCGGCCAGAACTAAATAGCCTCTTAAAGGATCTAAAACATGCTGCCATGGTCTGATGGCTTCAGGTGAACGTATTTTTAATGGTGTACGCGCTGTTTTTGCTCTGACGATATCGGGAATTAATCGATCAGTTGACCAGTCACCACCACCAATCACATTACCCGCGCGAGCAGATGCAATCGCGACTGATTGATCATCAAAAAATGATTTTCGATACGAATCAATGAGTAACTCACAACATGCTTTACTACTACTATAAGGATCATGCCCCCCTAATCGGTCATGTTCACGATAAGGCCATGACCATTCTTTATTGTCATAGCATTTATCGGTCGTAACCATCACGGCAGCTTTAACCGTATTACATGACCGAATACCTTCCAAGATATTCATCGTCCCCATCACATTGGTTTGATACGTTTCAACGGGATCTAGATAAGAACATCTCACCAAGGCTTGAGCGGCCATATGTATGACTATTTCAGGCTGATATTGCTGAAAGACTTGATGAACAACGGTTAAATCGCGAATATCACCGATCACAGAAGTCATATTGTCACCGACATGGGCAACGTCATATAAATTTGGTTGGGTTGTAGGTTCAAGCGACAAGCCAACAACGGTTGATCCTAATTGCTGTAACCACAAACACAGCCAACTGCCTTTAAAGCCAGTGTGACCAGTAACCAGAACGGTTTTATTGTTCCAAAAATTCGAATCTATCACCAGCTTTTCCAAGGTGCACGACCTGATTCCCACAATCGCTCTAAATATTGTTTATCGCGTAATGTATCCATTGGCTGCCAAAAACCTTCATGTTTGAATACTGATAATTGACCCTCTTGTGCCAATCGTTCAAGCGGTTTATGTTCCCAGCTCATATTATCATCTTCAATATAATCAATAACTTTAGGCGATAACACAAAAAAACCACCACTGACCATACCATTGTCACCAGTCGGTTTTTCTTGAAAAGCTTTAACCTTATCACCAGCAATATCGAGGGCACCAAATTTTGCTTGTGGGTAAGTTGCCGTAACAGTTGCTAACGTATTATGTTCTCGGTGAAATGCAATGCTGGCTCGTATATCTATATTACCAACGCCATCACCATAGGTTAGGCAGAATGCTTCTTCATCTTTAATATAGTCGGCAACACGCTTTAGTCGCCCCCCCGTCATACTGTTATCACCGGTATTCACAAGGGTCACTTTCCACGGCTCAGCTTGATTCTGATGAACATGCATTTCATTGTTTGCCATATCAAATGTGACATCAGACATGTGTAAGAAATAATTGGCAAAATACTCTTTTATAAGATAGCCCTTATAACCACAACAAATAATGAACTCATTGATTCCATGGCTGGAGTATATTTTGAGTATATGCCACAAAAGAGGCATACCTCCTATTTCGATCATCGGTTTTGGTTTTAGAATTGTTTCTTCACTTATCCGGGTACCTAACCCACCAGCCAATATGACTGCTTTCATATCACAAGCCTTGGTTAAAACACATCGCGAGAGTGTGTCATAGATAGTTGAATAATGACAACCCTTGAACCTTAACATAAGCTTGCTGAGCCGCTTGCAAACCTGCTGTTTGTAGATTCAGTTTCGATATCGCTTCGGCATAATCTAAGTCTTTGACTTGAGATAAAGTCGTTTTCATACTGAATCCGACATTCTCATTGATTTTTCTTTGCTGATCTATTGCTGACAGACGCGTACCAATACGTGTTCTTGCATCCATTATTGCATTCAAACCATTGTCAAGATTATCCAAAATAGCGCCATTTGCCGAAGCTGTTCCTACCGTATTCGCGTTCAGATCTGACACAAAATCATTAATGGTTTCAAAAATAGATTGCGACGTATTTATATCATGAGAAACAACAAAAACGGTGTTGCCTGGTTCATTGACCGTCACTGAATAACCATCGCCAACGCGAATACTTCTTTGCCCATCACCTGGACCTGGTGATGTCGGAATATAACCAGAAGTTAGACTAGTAAATGGTTTTGTATCAGATTGGTACCCAGCAAAAATATATTCTCCATTAGAATCGGTTGTATTCGCCAGTCCTAATAATTCATTATTAAGCTCACTAATTTCTGTTGCAATCGCCACCCTTGCACTAGCACTATTTGTATCGTTTAGGGCTTGTACTCCCAACTCTCTTATTCGCTGAATAATGTTCACTGCACTTTCTAAAGAACCATCAGTGGTTGTCAATTTATTTTCAGCAGTATCTGCATTATCAAGATATTGTTGTGATAAGTTTATTTGACGCTCAATATCCAGTATTTTAACTGCACCTACTGGATCATCTGAAGGGCTGACGATGCGCTCACCTGTTGATATTTGCAACTGAGTTTTTGCAAGATCAGTTTGTTGCTGCAACATTGTCGATAAACTTTGTTGACTTATATAACTGGTAGAAATACGCATACTAAGCCCCTATTAAAACGAATTTATCAAGGCATTAAACACAGTATTAGATACTGTAATAATTTGTGATGCTGCTTGATATGCTTGTTGAAACTTAATTAAATTAGCTGCTTCCTCATCCAAATTGACACCAGAAACGCTATCTGCCCGCAATTTAACTTGATCGAGTAAACCTTTTTGGGTTTGTTGTCCCAAATCTGCTTGATGCGTTTTTGTAGCAACATTGGCAACTAAAACACCATAGGCATCGGCAAATGTTTGAGTGCCAGAAGCAACTGTCTTTGTGAGTTGTAGTTGGGCCATGGCTAACGCATTTTCATTGTTACCAACACCTGAATTTGATGTGGAAGACGCGGCTATTTTCCGAGGATCAGTCATCACAACACTAATTGCACCCGCATAGTCTGTAGCGGCTATCGCTGATAAATCTCCAAAAATTAATCCACCGGCATTGCCATCTAAATCAATACCTGCCTGATTCTGAGTGTTCAGTGTATTAACAAATGAAAAAGCTAAGCTACTGAGCTGAGTACGAGCAGGATCTATAACCTCATTTCTAACCGCCAATACACCACCAATACGCCCACCTGTCAGTTGGGCCGAAATATCAATTGCTGACGGACCATAGCCAATTGAATTTCTCAGTGGTGTTGTTGATGTATCTTCAATAACACTGAGTGGAATAAAACTAGACCCTGTCACTAAAGCCTGACCGTTCCCTACAAAAACACTGACGGCACCACTAGATTCTTCAATCGTAGATACTGAAACAAATTCGGCTAGTTTGGTTATTAGTTGATCTCGTTTATCCAATAAATCATTGGGCTTGCCACCATCAGCTGACGTATTTGCAACAATAGCGACATTCAAATCCGCAATACCTTGTATCAAGGTATTTACATCATCGACTGCAACAGAAATTTCATTATCTATTTCTCTGCCAAAGTTGAGCAATTGCCCATCCAAAGTATTAAACCTATTCGCCAGCACTTCACCTTGAGATAGTAAAGCTTGCCGAGCAGATACAGAGGTTGGATCATTAGCCACTTCATGAACAGCATTAAAAAATTCTTCTAATCCACTATTCAGTCCTAATTCTGGTGATCCCAATAAATCATCGACTTGCTTGGCAAAATCTAAATATGTGTCTTGCTGTGATTCAGAAGAAGTATAACTTCTGACTTGATTAACAATGAACTGATCAAATAATCTCGATACACTACTTATTTGAACACCAGAACCAAAATACTGACTACCATCATAATTAGCCAAACGCGTATCTAACTCAGCTCTTTGACGATTGTAGCCATCCGTGTTGACGTTACTGATATTATGACTGGTTGTGGACAGCGAACCCTGAGAAGCCAGTAATGCAGTTGTACCTATATTTAACATGCTCATAAAGTTAGCCTCTGTCCGTCAATAATTCGACGATAATCATGAATAATCAAACTGTTGCGAGAACTGTGCCAATGTCGCGCCATTCATAATGCGTTTAATTTTATCTGCATAGTCAGGGTCGGTTGCATAGCCAGAACGATGTAATTCTTCAACAAACGTTTCCGGATTATCAGTATGTTTTAGGGCATTTTGATAGCGTGGTTGTGTTTGCAAGAAGTTGACGTAATCATCAAAACTTTGTTGATAAGAGTCATAGCTTCGAAATTGAGCCTGTTCTCTAATTGCTACGCCGTTGTGATATTCGACTGTACCTACAGATGTCTTATCGCCGGCCCAACGACTGTCGGCTTTGATATTAAATAAGTTAAAACTCGGTTCACCATCGGCTTTATTAATGACATGTTTACCCCAACCCGTTTCTAAGGCAGCTTGAGACAATATGACCTCTGGCGTAACGCCAATTCGATCGGCAGCTCGTTTTGCCATTGGCCATAGTTTTTCAACAAACTGCTCTGGCGAATCAAAGCTTATTTCAGATTGTTGTTCACTATCTTGCGGTGTAACTGTTGGTACTTTAGTGATTATTTGTTCAACCAAAGCCTTATTATCTTTAGCTTCTAATGCAGGCCTAACTTTAGCGGTATCAATGCTATAGGACTGTGGTGCCCTATCCAAGCCTGGTTGAACGGCTAATTTCGAGTCGAGTTGACGCATGATGACATCTTGCAATCCAATACCGCCTCGCGAGGATAAATCCATCGCAAGTTGTTGATCAGCCATTTCTCTATAAGTATCACTTTGAGAGCTATCAAGAATACCATCGGCTAATTTTGCTTGACGCATACTTTTTAACATCATATTAACAAACAAAGCCTCAAACTGACCCGCAACTTGACGCAGGGTTTCTTGGTCAGTTTTATCAGCTGTTGCCGAACGACGAAGTTCGGCTAGACCTTTAAAATC
>JBFIJJ010000125.1:0-7618 GCA_041600795.1 Methylophagaceae bacterium
ACCATCCAATCCAACCTTGAAACTCATTGATATTGCTCAAATTGCAGAGCTGGCACATCACTATCAAGCGCTGGTTGCTGTCGACAATACCTTTGCATCACCAATTAATCAAAAGCCACTCCAATTAGGAGCTGATTTTGCAATTCAGAGTGCAACTAAATTTTTAGGTGGACACAGTGACTTGACTGCTGGAGTTGTTTCTGGTCAGAAGGCTAATTTAGATAAGCTTGATATATGGCGTAAAAACTTAGGTCAGATGATCGCACCAGAAATTGCACATAAATTATCCCGTAGTTTGTGCACCTTGCAATTACGTATTGAACGACATAATAGCAATGCGATGATCGTTGCAAGTTTTTTGGAGAGCCATTCACGTGTACATAAAGTGCATTATCCAGGTTTGGCTAGATCGCCATTTCATCAATTAGCACAAAAACAGATGCAGGGCTTTGGCGGCATGTTGAGTTTCGAGATTAACGGTAGTGACAATGATGCTGTCACATTGGTAGATAGTTTGCGACTATTTACCTTAGCACCGAGTCT
Source organism: Methylophagaceae bacterium (assembly GCA_041600795.1). Taxonomy (GTDB): domain Bacteria; phylum Pseudomonadota; class Gammaproteobacteria; order Nitrosococcales; family Methylophagaceae. The sequence continues at coordinate 544 of JBFIJJ010000125.1, forward strand.
TGGTGGAATAGAAAGTCTGGTCACGCAGCCAGTAACAACATCACATTTTGGTCTTTCAGATGAAGAATTATCACGTATAGGAATTACAGGTAAATTAATTCGATTATCGATTGGACTTGAAGATGCTTCTGATTTAATTCGTGATTTAGAGCAGGCAATGACATGTTTGAAATCCTGATTATTGAAATTAACAGGGATTGGGGGTAGCTAAAATGAATTCAAGTCAAGCTGAACCTTTCCTTGGAACATATATGTTACGACGTGGTAACAGCAAGTTGATAGTCTCAATGCCACATATTGGGACAGTACTGCCTGAATGGTTAATTCCTCGTATTACTGAAAATGCACAGAAAGTACCAGATACCGATTGGTATTTGGAGCTGTTATATGATTTTTTAGAAGAGATGGATGTTACTGTCATTTCTGCAAACTACTCACGCTATGTGATAGATCTAAATCGTTGTCCTAACGATTTGAGTATTTATCAAGGTGTGAATGTAACAGGTTTACTTCCTATGGAAACATTCACGGGGGAATTAATTTACAACAATGAATCCTCTTTAACTCAACTGGAAACCGCGACAAGACTTGATGAATTTTGGTATCCATATCATCATGCACTACAGGATGAGATCACAAGAATTACGTCTCTCCATGGTGATGTAGTACTGTGGGATGCCCATTCAATACGCTCAACCTTACCATGGCTTTTTGATGGGCAGCTTCCTGACTTAAATATAGGTACGGTAGATGGAAATAGCTGTAGTCCAGAACTGACTGAGAAACTTGTGGAGATTATCAAAAACACAAGTGATTTCTCCTGGGTTGTAAATGGGCGCTTCAAGGGAGGTTTTATTACCAGACATTATGGTGATGCCGAAAATGTGCATTCAGTGCAACTTGAGATCGCAATGCGTACATACTGTGATGAATCAGGTACCATTCCAGAATATGACACTAAAAAAGCAAATGCTTTAAAAAGTGTACTCAAAGCGATGATTGAATCGATATTAGGATAAGTCACTCTCTGAACCAACAGATAGGTCGGTTTTTAAGCAATTAACATGTTATTTAAAAAAATGGTCGCCCGATGAGAGAGCTTTGGGCGACCTAAAGCTGAAGCCGAACTGAATGAAACTGGATTGAACGATTACATTGATTTAGAGATTGTGAAAACTAGCTGGTCATCACCGCCATTGAGCTCACCATCACTGTCAACATCAGAGTAGGTTAAATCCAAGCCGAAACCAGCAAACTCAGTTGAAGCACCAATATGGTAGTTTGTGTAGTCTTCTAATCCTAATAAGGCATTTTGGTCGTAGTCATAGTAACCGACACCAGCAGCTAGGCTGATAGAGCCGATGTCATAACCTGCATCTAATGAGTAGTAAATTGAATCTTCAAGATCTTTGTTGTCAGCATCAATGGTGTAGGCGATACCTGCTGTTAAGAAACTGTAGCTCACAGAACCGATTACTTCTGTGAAGTCTAAGTCTTCATCTGATGCACCTGGATAATCGTAGTACAACGCAACCACATCATATGACAAACCAGTGTCGCCTATGTCGTTTGCAAAACCAACGTAGTAATCAATTTCTGTAGATGCATCACTACCTGCAAAATCTACATTTGATGCCCAGATCCCTGCATAGGCACCACTAGTGTGACTGACATCAAAACTACCAGAAATTGCTGGTTCACTGTCAGATTGTGTTATACCACGCCATACGTATTCTGTTGATAATGCTACGCTTGCACTTGTTGACCATGCGCCGTCTGAACTCTCCCATGCCATTGCTGAAGAAGCAGCAACTAAAGAGCTAGCAGCTAAACATAAAGTCGATAATGTTTTCATTTTTTGCCCCTTTATCTATTAAATGATTCACGCCGTTATTGTTCTATTACTCTCATAATTCAGATGAATTAATTCGCCCTCTAAAAAATTATTGATATGAAACAATTATTCACATAGAGAAACATTTGTGATAATATAGAAACCAATTTGGTAATGCAATAAATATTATCTGTGAGTAAGTTTTTGAAGATATAACTTAAATATCAATATCTTGAGACTTATGTAGTAAGTGGTGAAAAGTTTTAATGAGGGATAAGCACAACAAACCTTATTTGAACTACATCTAAAGGAGTAAGTCTTCATCAGTATTTAATGAAGATCACATTTTTTCTATTATTACATCATGTTCATATGGCTATTCAGGTGTTAATTAGATGACTACGAAACAGATATATAGAACCTTATATGAACAAGTCGGTGGTGAGGAAGGAGTCAAGAAACTCGTCAATACATTTTATGACAAGATAGAAAGTACCGAAGAAGGAAAGCCTGTTCTTCTGTTACAAATGAGAGGACATGGCATAGCTCATGCCCGAGTGGAGCAAGTGAACTTTCTTTCAGGGTTTCTAGGTGGTCCAAAGTTATTTATTGAAAAATGGGGCCACTCGGATATTCGAAAAATTCATGAACATATCGCGATTGATCAGATATCGAGTGATTCTTGGATAAATTGTATGCAAATGACGCTTGATGAACTCAACTATAGCACTGAGTTAAAAGATAAATTGATGAACAATTTCAGGCGAGTAGCAGAGTTGTTACTTGAGAATGTTCATCCATAGTTAGCTAATAAGTTGTGTTGATTGGTTGTTACCAACTTATTTATTACTAGCACGGTTTGCAAGGATTGATGCTGGAGAACATAAATTCATACGGAAAGGTCGTAATACCCCGTCGTTCCGATGTATTTGTGGGCTGTAGTATCAGTCCTTCTTTATAGATATTAAGAATGGTTCCACTTTTGAAGAGGGCTAATACGTTGGTAGTAATCCTTCTTTGGAATTGTTTGTTATCTCAATACAACGAGATAATTTAATCGAAGTTGAGTTTTTGATTGAGCTCAGTTTCGTTAACAGTTTGCCTCTTAACCCCTAGAACTCTCTCACTAGGGGATTGTGGGTGAATCTAGATGACACGATTAGAGTAGTTTGGATGATAAATAATTTGATTGTTAAAACTGGATTCACCCATCTTTTTTAACTAGATAAGCAAAAAGTTAAGTCTACATAAGGATAAAAAAACCGATGAATATGCCACTCATGCCAGGACTGGAAGATGTTCAAAATACCCCCGACAATCGTGAATTAGCGATAGACCAAGTTGGGATTAAATCGTTACGTTATCCTGTCAATTTTTCAGGAGACAATGATAGCCAAGTCAATGTGGTAGCTGAGTTCAATATGTACGTCAGTTTGCCTCATCATGTTAAAGGCACGCATATGTCTCGATTTGTTGAGTTACTTGAAATGCCTAATCAGGTGTTTTCAATAAATAATATGAAATCGTTCATGCAGAGCATGGTGTCATTATTGGAAACCGAGGCAGGTTATCTAGAAATGACGTTTCCTTTTTTCATCACAAAACAAGCCCCTGTTTCTGGTGTAAAAAGCATGATGGATTATCAAGTAACCCTGAAAGCGGATTTGGCTAAAACATTTTCACTTACGGCCATAATAGCGATCCCTGTGACAAGCCTATGCCCATGCTCTAAGAAAATCTCAGCTTATGGCGCTCACAACCAACGTTCAATGGTGACTATAGAGGTCAAAATTGATCAGGATGTGAGTTTGCAAGAGCTTATCCGTTCAGTAGAAGAACAAGCATCAAGCCAACTTTATGGCTTATTAAAACGCCCTGATGAAAAGTTTGTAACTGAATATGCTTACGACAATCCAAAATTTGTTGAAGACTTGGTACGAGATATTGCTCGGACATTAGAGCAACACCGAGCCGTTGCTGGGTTCAAAGTGGAATGTGAAAATTTTGAATCGATTCATAATCATTCAGCCTATGCCATGATTAATCGCTTGTGAGGACAGAATAATGAATAGTCCAACTATCCCATTTAAAGCTAAAAGTCAGTCACGCACTATTTCGCCAGTAGAAGAAATAGTTGAAGATATTCGTCAAGGTAAGATGGTCATTTTAATCGATGATGAAGATCGAGAAAATGAAGGCGATTTAATCATTGCGGCAGAGCATATTACAGCTGACGCTATTAATTTTATGGCGACACATGCCAGAGGGTTGGTCTGCTTAACCTTATCAGAACAACGCTGTAAACAACTTGATTTACCTTTAATGGTAAGAAATAATCGAGCAAGTTTAGGTACCAATTTCACCGTCTCAATTGAAGCTGCAGAAGGTGTTACGACGGGTATTTCAACAGCTGATCGAGCACGTACCGTGCAAGCAGCAGTGGCTAAAGATGCTCAACCGAGTGATATTGTAAGACCGGGCCATATATTTCCATTAATGGCACAGTCTGGAGGTGTGTTAACCAGAGCTGGGCATACTGAAGCAGGCTGTGATCTTGCACAATTGGCAGGACTTGAACCAGCCTCTGTTATTTGTGAAATCATGAATGATGATGGCAGCATGGCTAGACTTCCTGACTTACTTAAGTTTGCCGAACAACATCAACTCAAGGTTGGAACGATTGCAGATTTGATTCATTATCGTCATCGAACAGAACAACTTGTTCGTTGTGTAAGTAGAAAAAAAGTAACTACGATTTACGGTGAATTTGAATTGGCAAGCTATTTAGATATGACCATCGACAAAACACATCTTGCCTTGATTTGCGGTTCACCTAAACCTGAGCGTTCGACACTGGTTCGAGTGCATGCACCGGTCAATGATTTTGATTTGCTTGATAATGATCGACACAACCATAGTTGGAGTGTGGCTGAAGCTATGTCATATATACAGCAACAAGGTGAAGGAGTGGTGTTATTGTTAAAAGGTAGTGAAGTCGATGATATCGCAACTCAAGATAGCTATGAGTGGCAAGAGTCTGATTACTATTTAAAACATTATGGCATTGGAGCTCAAATCTTGAAAGATATAGGCATTAGCAAGATGACCTTAATGACTTGGCCACGAAAAATTTCTTCGATGAGTGGATTCAATTTAACCGTAGAACAGTATCTATTACCCGATCAAAAAATAGCTGATTTTGCTTAAGGGTAAGCTCGAACATGATAAATAATGCTGAACAAGCATTAAAACTTCATCATGCACGAAATCAACGTTGGGGATTTAGGTGGGCACTATGGACAGCCGTTTTATGGGGGGCGTGGTATATACCTGGAACTGCATTGTGGTTTGAAGCACCTTATTCAACGATTGATCCATTCTCTCAGTCAATTCGATTATCTGCTACAGCAGTAATGACATGGATACACGCTATTGCCGTCTTCATTTTTCTTCTGATTTGGAATGCATCGCTCGGTAAATTGAAAGAATATGGCAGAACGATAATTAGATTTAGGAAGTTATCGAAGTGGTATGCACTAGCTTCATTATTCGGTGGACCTATGGCTATCTTCGGTTCCTATATGGCAATGGGCTTCGTCGGACCAGTCTTCGCTGCCGTAACCTCATTATTTTATCCAGTAATAGGAGTGGTCATAGCTCGCCTCTGGTACAAAGAAAAAATATCAACGCAAGCAGCTTTGGGTATGGTCATTATAATTATGGGAGGTATTGTCATATATGGTCCCGGGTTATTAGGTGAAGATTTGATGGGTAACCATGCATGGCTTGGCTATCTAGGCGGAATAATGTCAGCAATTGGTTGGGGCGCTGAGGGTGCTGTTGCATCTAGGGCTATGGATGTATCAGACCCTGATGTCGGAATCCAATGTCGTTTCAGCTTTGAAGTTTTATTCTGGGGTTTATTTATATTGCCAATATTAGCTGGATTTACTGACTTACCAATAAAGCAACTCATCATAGACACAGTGACCAGTTTTGAGGCAATGAAATGGATGTTACTAGCCTCAATTTGTCATGCTTATTGTTACACTGCATTTTATAAAAGCTTTTCTCTGATTGGTGTAGGCCGTGGTGAAGCGATAGGTAATCTATATGGCGTTTTTGCAGTTATATTTGTTGCCGTTTTTACTCTGGAATTACCGGAATGGTATTTTATTATTGGCTTGGTTCTGACGATGACGGGGAGTTTTGTGATGTTTCGCGAACCGGCGGATTCAGTATCTGAGTTACGAGCACTCTAAACAGGAATGGAGTGAACATGAAACTACATCACAAAGGCTATGTGCTTGTTAGCTTGGCTGATATTGATAATTGCTGGGACGATATGTTAATTCAGTCAGCCCTTCAAGAGTATGACTTATCAGGTAGGTATTGGATTAATCATTTTAGTATTATTCTTAATGAGCTAGCTTCAGCTGGGCTTATCATTCGAGACGATTATCGATTTGACGAGCAGAGTAATCGTTTAAGTTTTAATTATTCCATGTCTGAATTCGGTCGAATGAGAATGCGTGATACTGGATTAATTTGATACTTTTATTTAAGGAATTGAAATGTCTACATTTTGGGGTTATGCCGGCGCTGATACTTTAGCAATTATCGTGATTGGCTCTTTGAGTCTGTTGGTGCTTTATCACGCAAGAAAATTTGTGACTAACTAAACTATGACGACAAAAAGTTTAGATAGCGGGATGAAGAGCTCTGGTTATGGTTTTCTCAATATTAAGCTATTAATACTAAGCAGAATAATGAATACATCTGGGCACAAGCTTAACTTCATTAGGTCGCAGAAGAACAAAACACATTGAAGAATGCTACAACATTTTTTATCGAAGTGATCGTTATAGCTTGTTCTTAGATCAATAATAGTCAAAATCTGGTCTCAGATGATTGGCGGATGATTAGCTTTTCGTCCCACCTGATAATCAATGTGTTTGATACAACTGCAGTGATGATTGGAGTTAATTACAGGCTAGTGATTTGAATGCCACTATCTGTCATCGATTTAATTTAGTATGAGCTTAATTGCTCAGGATGCTTATAGGTCAACCGAAAATTGTAAAAACGACATTGATGATTCACAAGTTTCGTTTTAAAAGCATTGTTATAAAAAGTAGTTTAATGCCCATTAAACTGTTTTCCTTCTACCAAAATACTACTTTAGTATTAACGTTTATTTGTAATAGACGTTGATTGCTTTAGAGACTAAATTCAACAAAT
>JBFIJJ010000126.1:0-7540 GCA_041600795.1 Methylophagaceae bacterium
CTCACCATAAAAAAGCTGACAACGAGCAATAAAGAAATAATGTGCCAATAATTTACGGTGAAGGTTGAGGTTGCCATTAACAGTTTTGTAGCCCAAGGTAATTCACTACCGAAGCCAGCAAAAACAGTTGCAAATGCAGGAATAACAAATAAGTTGATAACAACCATTGCAATGACCATCGCAATCATTACAAAAATAGGATAACGCAGTGCAGCTTTGATCCGATCTTGCGTTTCTTTATCAATTTCCAAGTAGGTATAGATTTGTTCAAAGGCGCGATCAAGTTGTCCGGTATTTTCACCGACGTTTACCATGCTGATAAACAGAGTAGGGAAGATGTTTGAATGTTTTTGCATGCTGCCCGCTAAAGAACGACCACTTTCCAGATCACTGGCAATTTGATTGAGTGACTCCGATAGGCCTTCGTGTGTCATATGTGATTTTAAGCCACGCAATGCCGATAAAATTGATATTCCGGCTTTGAGTAATGTTGCCATTTGACGGCTAAACATAATCAAGTCATTAACATTGGGCGGCTTTTGCAAATAAACCTTTAAGCTTTCTAAAACATCAGCTTGCTCAACATCAGCCAGAGTTATATCAACCGGGGTTATCCCAATATTAATCAGATGGCTAGCTGTGTCGCTGCTAGACACTGCTTCCATTTGGCCTGTGACAACCTCACCTTGTTGATTACGACCTTTATACTGAAACAGTGGCATCAATAGTCAACGTATGTGATTACACAACAATGTCATGTTGTGACAAGGTTTGTTGGGCTGGCATGACTGCAATATCGCCGGCAATGCGAATTACTTCATCTAATGTGGTGATGCCTTGTTTTGCAAGCTTGATCGCATTTTGCGTTAAGGTTGTAAAATTAGCCTGATTTTTTGCTAAGGCATTAAATTCGCTACTTTCGCCACGTTGTAAGCAGTCAGCAAGTTCAGGAGTCATTATCAGTAATTCATAAACCCCAATGCGGCCGCTATAGCCCGTGTTATTGCACTGATTGCAACCATTATGCTGATAAAAAGTCGGCCATGTCGGTTGAGCGCCAAGCAAATGTTCTAATACTAATTTATCTTGTTCGCTAGTTTGGGCTGGGGTTTTACAATCAGGGCATAATCGTCTTACTAAACGTTGGGCTAATACTGCTTGCAAAGAGGCAGCTATAAGAAATGACTCTGCCCCCATATCAATTAAGCGATTAACTGTACTAATAGCATCATTAGTATGTAGGGTCGACAATACCAAGTGGCCAGTCATAGCCGCACGTAAACCAATTTCTACGGTTTCTTGATCACGCATTTCACCAATTAAGATGATGTCTGGATCTTGGCGTAAGGCTGTGCGAAGTACATTTGGGAAAGTCAGGCCAATTTTTTCGTGTATTTGAACCTGATTTACACGAGGAAGTTGATATTCAACAGGATCTTCAGCCGTGATGATTTTTGATTCGGCGGTGTTTATTTCAGATAAAGCCGCATACAGTGTCGTTGTTTTACCACTACCTGTTGGACCGGTGACCAGCACTAAGCCATGTGGTTTACGGATCAAACGGCGAAGCGGTTGTAATATATCTTGCGGCACCCCAAGTTTATTAAAATCAAGCAAACCTTGAGAATGATCTAATAGGCGCATAACGACGGATTCGCCATGCACCATTGGCATTGTTGATAACCTTACATCAATCGCTTTATTTTTGACTTTAATATTAAAACGTCCATCTTGAGGTAAACGCTTTTCTGAAATATTCAAGCCTGCCATCAATTTTAGGCGCGATGTTAAAGCTGATGCGATACGCGTTTCTTCAACAATTTGCTCTTGCAACACACCATCGATACGTTGGCGAATTCGTAAGACATTACTATCAGGTTCAATATGAATATCAGATGCGCGTATACCGACGGCATCTTCAAAGATGGCTTGTAATAACTTAACAACAGGCGCATCAGCAGTACTAGTCGATTGTGTCAGTGATTGTAGATCAAAATCAGATTCAGTGATTTCATCATGAAGAACTTCAGCTAGCGAATCAATTTCTTCAGTTTTACGATAGGCCGTATCAAGATGGTGTAATAAGTCACTTTCACTGATGGCAACGACTAAAATAGGCTGATCAAGGGTTTTTATAATTTCGTCATAGGCATAGATATCAGTTGGATCTGCCATACCAACAACGATCTGGTTATTTTCTTGTTTTAATGCAATAGCTCGAAATCGCCGAGCATGAATTTCTGGTAATTTCTTAAGAATGTCTTTATCAACCGGGTATGTTTTGAGATTGACATAAGAGATGCCCAATTGGGTAGACAATAGGGTTAACAGTTGATCTTCTTTGATATAGCCAAGATCAATTAAGGTTTTACCTAATTTTCGACGTGATTTTTTCTGTTCAGCCAGCGCATTTTGGAGTTGAGCTTCAGATATTAGCTTTTGTTCGATTAACAAATCACCAATTCGAATTCGTTTTCTAATATCCATGTGACGCTATCTCATTACATCGTTTATGGGCTGAATTGTGTCATATCAAGCTGGTTGATGCGAATAATGTTGATATAAACTCTAAAGTTGCAGCCAAACTTCATCATTATTACGCAATTCGACATTCAAACTATTCAAACTTTGGCCACTACATGGGCCAGCAATACAATGGCCTTCTTCCAGCGTAAATAAGGCGCCATGAGTTGAACATTGAATATGTGTTCCTTCCAATGACATAAATTCATCTGGTTGCCAATTGAGTGGAATGCCAAGGTGTGGGCAATGATTCTGATAGGCTTGAACTTGCTTATCTAGACGCACTGCAAACAAGTCGAGCTTACCTTGTGGTGTATCAAGTTCAAAACTACGTGCTTGGTAATTAGGAATATCGTGTGCGTTGCAAAGAAAATACTGTGACATAGTCTTATTCGTGGAAACTGAAATGTGTGAGTAAAGTATTAAAACCAAGCTGGCCACATTTATGACTAGCCAGTTGATTAGCATAACCGACCGCAGTGACTAAGTCATCACCATTAACCAGTCGATGTATTAGTCCCGCATTAAAGGTATCACCCGCGCCTAATGTATCAATAATGTGTGTTTGAGCCGGTGTGGGCACATGAAGTGGTAACGCGTGATTGGTTTTGACCCATGCGCCTAATTCACCCCAGGTACACGTTGCAGTGAGCGTGTCCGGTAATGAGGCGAGTAAGTCATTGGCACTCTCAAACGCTTTTTCAACGGCATAATGTTTAGAGAACATAAGTAGGTTAGGTAACTCAAATAAGCTTTCAATGTCTGGTCGTGCTTTTTCAACTTCGAGTGAACAAGGCAGATTGGGAAAATGCTGTTTAAGGTATTGCAACATCATTTTTGTGTCATCAATCGCCCGACCTTCAAAATGGATCCAGTCAAACACGCTCAGATCAATCGTTTTAAAATCATCAAAACTATACTCGGGACAGTCGCGATAATGCACGATAGTTCTGCTGCCATTATGTTGGTTGAGTGTAATGTAGGAGGTTGGCATTTTGCCTTGTTGCAAATGCCGGCAATGTGTTAGGTCAATAGTGTGATGCTGTAAATCAGCTAGGATGGTTTGACTGTCAGCTTCGTCAATTAAAACACCAGCCCAAGCGCTGTTATGACCAAGCTGATTTAATACAACTAAGGTGTTAGTTGCATTACCACCGCGAGATTTGTACTGGCAAAGGGCACGTTGCTCACTATCTTCACGGGGATAGCTTTCGACGGTATTGATGATATCTAGGGTTGCGATACCAACTGCTAAAATATTTGCCATAAATGCAAGTTCACCCCCTTGCCCAAATTACAGGACAAGAGAGTGAATTAATGACTGCTTAGATATTATCGAAGATAGCACCGACAGCAGCAGTAATATCTTCAACATTACCTGTGCCAGGAATAGAATGTAATTTGCCTTGCTGTTGGTAATAACCTATTAACGGTTGTGTTGATTCTTGATATACATTTAAACGATTAGCGATTGTTTCTTCATTATCATCAGCACGTTGGAATAATGGGCCACGGCAGACATCACACTCATCATAATTTTTAGCTGGCGAGTAATAGACATTGTAGATAGAACCACAGTCTCTACAGGTACGGCGGCCAGTTAAGCGTTTTAATAAGTCTTCAAAAGCAACATCAAGTAATACAACACCTTGCAGCGGTTGACCTAGTTCTGACAACATTGAATCAAGTGCTTCTGCTTGGGCGATATTACGAGGGAAACCATCTAAGATATAACCATTTTTAGCGTCATCTTGAGATAAACGTTCACGAATTAAACCAATAACGATGTCATCAGACACTAAAGCACCAGCATCCATCGCTGATTTCGCCTTTAAACCAAGTTCAGTTCCAGCGTTGACGGCTGCTCGTAGTAGGTCACCAGTAGAGATTTGTGGGATGTTATATTTTTTTGATAACACGACACCTTGTGTGCCTTTGCCTGAGCCGGGTGCGCCTAATAAAACTGTTCTCATAAATAGCCTCTTTCAATTATATTTTGACAGCATCATTGCTGTTGTTTTTTGTTGGTTATGATTGTAGTGATGCTGTTAAGTCATCAAGTTGTTCTGCAACTTGTTGCAAAATTTCAGGTATTACTTCAGCAGGGAGTTGCAAGCGTTCCCATGCTGCAGGATTAAGTGGTGGAACATGATGATCTCCACTGTGACCGAATTCACCGGTAGCTGTCACCATAATGTCTGCAACATGAACTATTGCCACATGTATAGGATCGTTTACGGCTAAATCAGGACTATGATGAAAACGAGTAGGTTCGATTAATGAGTCAGGTAAGCGCCACTTTTTTATAAGTGCTTCACCGACTTCGGTATGATCAAAACCAAAAATTCGACGTTCAGCTTGATAGATAAGCTCTTGACCAAATTGTGATGCATTAATAGCCTCACGTGCCAGTTCGGGCATAGATTGATACATTACCAAGCAACCGATATTGTGTAATAAACCACTGGTAAAAAATTGTTCTGTTGCTGGGAGATTGCAACGTTTTGCTAAGTTCTTTGCGGTTAGGGCGCAGGCAAGACTATGGCGCCAAAATTCATCTAGGTTAATTAATGAGCTTGGAATGCCCTTAAATGCATTAATTACCGATGTTGCCAAAACCAGTTGAATCAGTTCTTTGGTGCCAACAATTGTGATCGCTCTTGAGATGGTATTAATTTGTGACGGAAAACCATAATAAGGACTGTTCACGATTTTAAGTAAACGTGTGGTTAATGCTGGATCGGTATTAATCACTTCACTAATGTCATCGACAGATGTATTAGCGTGTTGAAGTAAGGCACTTAATTGAGCATAGGTACTCGGTGGAGAAACCAATTCCAGTGATTTTGTAACCAATGTATCCGCTGATAAAGTCATGTTTAGTTAAAATCGTGCTGAATTGGCGGTTTGGATGTTAGTTGAAAGTTTAGTAACTGTTGCATCACTGGATGGCTTAAATCACAAAATCGAAAACGATCAACCTGCTGAGGTTGTGGTTGTTTTAAATCGTTATTGTGTGATTGTTGCTCGGTCATTAACGTAGACTCACATGCGATGATTCAGTAAATGCTTGGCTGATTGATGCTCCTAGTTTACCAGCAAAACGATCTAAGTAATTAGGTCGCGGTGTGTAGTCAACGATCTCTTCTGCACCAATCATGTCACGTGCAACGGTACTACTGTTTGCTAAACCATCGATTAAACCAAGCGGTAAGGCTTGTTCACCTGACCAAAATAAACCTGTGAATAGATCTGGATTATCAGTCAATCTATCGCCACGACCTGCTTTAACAACATCAATAAATTGTTGATGGATATTGTTCAGTAAACTGTGGGCATGGGCTACATCTTTGTCTTTCATAGGTAGGAAAGGGTCAAGAAACGCTTTGTTTTCGCCAGCAGTCAAGGAACGACGTTCAACGCCCAATTTTGCAATAGTATCAGTAAAACCAAAACTATCCATACGGACACCAATTGAACCAACAATGCTGGCCTTATCGGCATAAATTTCTTTGGCAGCAACGGCAATATAGTAACCACCTGATGCACACACATCTTGGATCACAGCATAGACAGGAAAGTCAGGACGTGTTGCTTCCAGTCGTTTGATTTCATCATTGATGATGCCTGCTTGAACTGGGCTACCACCTGGTGTATTCATTCTTAAAATTAAGCCTTTGGCATGTTGATTTTCAAAGGCATCACGAATGCCAGTCACGATCGTGTCAGCATTGGCTTCAGCATCGGCAGAAATTTCACCATTAATTTCAACCAAAGCGGTATGTGCTGTTTGATGAGATGTTATTTCGCCAGAAGGATTTGCCATGATCACTATGGCGACGAGATAAAGCACAATAAATCCCTTAAAAACATAACCCCAGCGGCGGCTAGTCCGTTGTTCTTTTAACGCGGCAAAGGCAAGATCTTCAATGATTTTTCGTTCCCAAGACGACGATGTCGCTTTAGTTTGATTAGTGTTATCACCTGATGATGGAAACTCACCAAATATTGCCATAATTATCAGTTCCGTATAGTTAGCGGTATAGGTTAGAAGGAGCAGTAAATCATAACAGCTAGGCTAGGACAAGTTGTTTAGCCATTGTTCGACACCATGTAAGTCGTTAACTAAACCTTTAGGTTGGCATGCTTGCAATTTATCCAGACTATGAGCGCCATGAGTAATGGCTAGGCTATCAGCACCAGCATTATGAGCCATTTGTAAATCAAATTCAGTATCGCCAATCATTAATGTCGTCTTAGGTGTGACTCCTAAAAAATCCATTAATTCTTCTAACATTTGAGGGTGAGGCTTTGAATGACATTCATCGGCGCAACGTGTGGCGTGAAAAAAAACATCTAATTCAGTTTGTTTCAGTACTTTATTTAGGCCTCGCCGACTTTTGCCTGTTGCCACGCCTAGAAAATAATCTTGTTGAGCCAGTTTTTTTATGAGTGTTTGAGCATGGTCAAATAAAGGTGTGTGATGTGGGCTGTTTAACCATACTTCACGATAGCCATCGGCAAGTGATGTAATTAATGCATCAGTTGCACCTGGATAGAGTGTTTGCACCGCTTCATTTAACCCTAAACCAATAATGTGTTTAATGGCATTATCATCAAGTGGCGCTAGCTCCAAAGCGTGTATCGCTTGCTGCATACAATCGACAATATGGCCGGTGGAATCCATTAAGGTGCCATCCCAATCAAATACAATTAGTTCATATTGGCTCATGATGCTTCTCTTAATCGGTCAACAACAGTTTGCAATGAGTCTGGTAGCGGTGCTTCAAGCAATATATCTTGGCTTGATGTCGGGTGGGTGATACCGAGTTTCCAAGCATGTAAAAACAGTCGTTTTAAACCGAATTTCTTCATATCTTTATTAAATTGGCGATGCCCGTATTTATCGTCGCCTGCTAATGGATGCCCTGTATAAGCAGCATGAACGCGAATTTGGTGTGTGCGTCCAGTAAATAAAACAACCTCAACCAATTGGGCAATGCTGAATTGCTCAACA
>JBFIJJ010000127.1:0-7493 GCA_041600795.1 Methylophagaceae bacterium
GCTGATCGAGTCGCCGAGGCATTCAAACTCATTTTGTCGGACAAGAAAGTAAAATCAATTTTGGTCAATATTTTTGGTGGAATCGTCCGCTGTGATTTGATCGCCGAAGGTATCATCCATGCTGCAAAAGATGTCGGTTTAACCTTGCCGGTAATTGTACGATTAGAAGGCACAAATGCTGAGTTAGGGCGTGAATTATTAGCAAATAGTGGCATGAACTTACATGTAGCCCAAGATTTAACTGATGCTGCTCGTCAAGCAGTAGCTGCATCTAAGGAGTAACACGATGAGTATTTTAATTAACAAACAAACACGTGTTATTTGCCAAGGCTTTACTGGTAAACAAGGCACATTCCATTCTGAGCAAGCAATTGCTTACGGCACCCAATTTGTGGGAGGCGTGACACCAGGCAAAGGTGGTCAAACGCATCTTGATCGACCTGTATTTGATACAGTTTATGACGCAGTACAAGAAACAGGTGCTGATGCCACAATGATCTATGTGCCGGCGGCTTTTGCAGCAGATGCGATTTTAGAAGCAGCAGATGCCGGTATAAAAGTAATTGCCTGTATTACTGAAGGCATACCTGTTCAAGATATGTTGAGAGTTAAACATGCCCTAAATAATACAGATGCACGTTTGATTGGTCCTAATTGCCCAGGTCTAATTACGCCAGGTGAATGTAAAATCGGTATCATGCCAGGTTCAATTCATTTACCGGGTAAGATCGGTATTGTTTCGCGCTCGGGTACATTAACTTACGAAGCTGTAGACCAAACAACACGTAGCGGTCTAGGCCAAAGTACCTGTGTTGGTATCGGTGGTGATCCGATCCATGGTATGAACTTTATTGACTGTTTGGCGTTATTTGAAGCTGATCCACAAACAGAGGGTATTGTGATGGTCGGAGAAATCGGTGGTCGAGCTGAAGAAGATGCCGCTGATTATATTCGTGACCATGTGACGAAACCAGTCGTTGCCTATATTGCTGGCTTAACAGCGCCCGAAGGTAAACGTATGGGACATGCTGGGGCAATTATCAGTGGTGGCCAAGGTACTGCAGAGGCAAAACTTGCAGCATTAGCTGATGCTGGCGTTCATATTGCACGCTCGCCAGCAGAAATGGGTGACCGTATGCTTGCTGCGATGAGCTAAACACTGATGACAACAGCATTTTGCCTAGTAATGGGACAGATTAATCCTGTCGTAGGTGATGTTTCTGGCAATGTAAAAAAAGTAATAGAGGCAGCTCATCAGGCACGTGATCTTTATGCGGCAGATTTAGTTGTTTTTCCTGAGTTAACTTTAACCGGCTATCCTCCAGAGGATTTATTACTTCGCCCCGGGCTATTAAAGCGGGTTGATAAGGCGCTACTAAAACTTCAGTCAAAAATTGATGGTGTTGCTATCCTGATTGGTCATCCATCAGGTGTTGTGCGTCATGATTTATACAATGCAGCATCGTTTATTGCTGATGGCAAAATTGTAGGGACTTATTTTAAACATTATCTTCCGAATTACAGTGTCTTTGACGAAAAACGTTACTTTATAGAAGGTAAAGAGGCGTGTGTCATCGACTATAAGAATATTAAGTTTGGCATTACGATATGTGAAGATATATGGTTTTCAGCACCTGCCTTGCAAGCTGCTGATGCTGGCGCTGATATTATTCTTAATCTTAATGCCTCACCATTTAATCAAGGAAAATGGCAATCACGTAAAGCCGAAGTAAAACGACGTGTTCTTGAAACCGGGCTCCCTGTAGTTTATGTCAATCAAGTAGGTGGGCAGGATGAACTGGTGTTTGATGGTGGTTCATTTGCGTTATCGCATACAGGTAAAAAAGTTGCTAGAGCACCAACATGGCAGGCTGGATTATATCCGACTACGCTACACAAAGATGATGCTGGCAAGGTCATCATTAGCGGTGAAATGGCAACAAAAGAAACCGAAATTGAGATGGTTTATCAGGCCTTAGTCACTGGTTTACGAGATTATATTGAGAAAAATCGCTTTCCAAGTGTTGTAATAGGATTATCTGGTGGTATTGATTCCGCTTTAACACTTGCGTTAGCAGTTGATGCGATTGGTGCCGATAGAGTTAAAACTATAATGATGCCATCACGCTACACTGCTCAGATGAGTCTTGATGATGCAGCTGAAATGGCCCAAGGCTTAGGTGTACAACACAGTGTGATTGCCATTGATGCTCTGTTTGAACAATTTTTAGAGAGTTTGTCTGAGCAATTTGTCGGCACGACGACGGATACCACCGAAGAAAATATTCAGGCACGATGCCGTGGTGTTATTTTAATGGCGATCTCGAATAAAACGGGTGCCATGGTATTATCGACTGGTAATAAAAGTGAGATGGCTGTTGGTTATTCGACATTATATGGTGATATGGCAGGCGGTTTTTCACCACTCAAAGATGTTTTTAAAACCTTGGTTTATAAACTGGCAGATTATCGCAACACCGTTGGCCATGTGATTCCAACACGTATTATTACCCGACCTCCTTCCGCAGAATTGGCACCAGATCAACTCGATCAAGATAGTTTGCCACCATACGAATTACTAGACCAGCTTTTAGACTGTTATATTACTGAGGATTGGTGTTTTGAAGATATGGTTGATGCGGGCTATGATCAAGAGATAGTTGCGCGGGTGATAAAAATGATAGATCGTAATGAATATAAACGCCGTCAAGCACCACCGGGGATCCGAATTACGCGACGTGCATTTGGTCGAGATAGACGTTATCCAATAACATCAGGTTATACTGTTAATTCAAAGATAGAGTAGGGAGTCAGAATGAAAAAGATTGAAGCGATTATTAAACCCTTTAAATTAGATGACGTCCGTGAGGCATTGTCAGATATTGGTGTCACTGGTATGACTGTGTCAGAGGTAAAAGGTTTTGGTCGTCAAAAAGGCCATACAGAATTATATCGTGGCGCAGAATATGTCGTTGATTTTTTACCTAAAATAAAAATGGAAATAGTTCTTCCTGATGAACAAGTCAGCAGTTGTGTCGAAGTGATCATTAAAGCTGCCCATACAGGGAAAATTGGTGACGGTAAGATTTTTGTTACATCTGTTGACCAAGTTATCCGCATTAGAACCGGCGAAGAAGGTAACGAAGCTGTTTAATTGAGACTACACAGTTCCCAAAGTCAGACTTTGGGAACTCTAAATGCTAAGTGATTATTTAAACTTTGTTTGACGAACCGCCGCAACACCAGGATGGCCTGGATAATTAAGTTCAAGTACACGAAGCGCATCGTCTGATAATTCATCTAATTCAAGAATTTTATAAGCTTTAGCCATGACTAAAAGCGCTTCAGGCATCGCTGGTGTTCTTGGGTAATTTTCAATCACATATTTACCACGGTTGGCAGCGGCGACAAACGCACCTCGGCGCATATAATAATTCGCGACATTGACTTCATGCTGCGCCAGACGATTTCTCAGGTATACAATACGTTGTGCCGCATCTTCGCTATATTTACTTTTGGGGTATCTATTTACTAGCGTAGTGAAATCTTCTAATGCTAAACGCGCTGAGCCAGGATCGCGTTGTGATTCATCTCGGGGTATGTATTTTTCAAAAATGCCTATATCACGAGTGAAGTTAGTTAAACCTCTCAGATAAAGTGCATAATCCATATTAGGGTTGAGTGGATAAACGCGCATAAACCGATCAATGGTAGCAATAGCAATTTCGGGTTCATCCGACTTGTAATTTGCATAGGCAGATTCTAACAGAGCTTGTTGAGCATAGTCACCAAAGGGAAACCGTGCTTCTAATTGCTCGTAATATTGAATCGCAGTTACGTAGTCTTCAGTGATTAAAGCTGACTTAGCCTCTGAATAAATTCGCTCTACAGTCCAGTTGTCTTCAGCTTTTACTGGATCTTTAGAAAAAAACGAGCAACCAGATGTGGATGCCAATGTAAGTAGTAAAGGTATGTAATATTTTTTCATGTGGATAGATTACGCTAGCCGATGTTTGAAGGCAAAGCAGATTTTAGACTTTTATTAGAATAATAGGAATGATTATTCTCATGTAAACTATACGGAAGTGTGTTGTTTTGAGTAATTGAGAAATAAATGTTACGTATACTGAGTGTGACAATTGCAATGTTGTTTCCAGCCTTTTCTGGCGCGACAACCTTTGAGCTTGCTGATGAAAATACCCGCGTTATTGGCCACAACATCATTGTTTATAGCCATAAAGAAGATACTTTGCTCGATATAGGTCGACGATTTGATTTGGGCTATAGCGAAATAGTTAATGCTAACCCAACTATCGATCCGTGGTTACCGGGCGAGGGACAAAAAGTGATTGTACCCAATCGCTTTATCTTGCCAGATGCGCCTAAGCGCGGAATCGTAATTAATTTAGCTGAAATGCGACTGTATTATTTTCCTAAAGTGCAGAAGGGTGAGTTACAAAAAGTGATTACACATCCAATTGGTGTCGGTCGTGAAGGTTGGACAACGCCATTAGGCAAGGCGCATATCACTCAAAAAATTAAAGATCCGACGTGGACTCCACCAGCCTCAATACATGCAGAACATCTAGAAAAAGGTGATCCCTTGCCCAAAGTTGTACCGGCTGGTCCCAATAATCCATTAGGTGCATATGCCATGCGTTTATCAATGCCGGGCTATCTCTTACATGGAACGAATCGTCCATTTGGCGTTGGCTTAAGGGTGAGTCATGGATGTATTAGGCTCTTTCCAGAAGATATAGAACATTTATTCAGCATAGTTTCTGTCAATACGCCAGTCGAGATTCTTTATCAACCATACAAAGCCGCGGTATACAACAACGACTTGTTTTTGGAAGCGCATGAGGTTCAATACGATATTGATCCAAGACAGGGAAGCAATATGACACCAATGGTGTCAGCGATAATAAATGCTCAAAATAGCGTTCTATCGGATGATGAGTGGCCATTTGTTGAGAAGCTTGTTCGTGAACATAAAGGCATCGTTAAACAAATAAATCAGTCTGATATTGATATAGTAGATGATGTTTGGTTTATTCATGCAGGCCTGACCAGCGATTCTAAAACTAAACTAGTTCAGGCATTAACATCATTATCATCAGATGATTATTTTTGGCCATTACAAGATAGCGCAGAAGATGAAGTCGTGATTGGACCCTTTGATAGTCAAATCAAGGCAGAAACGAAAGCAAGAGAACTACGCGCTGTCGCAAATATGGAAGTGTGGACAGCATTAATTAGTAAAGAGGCGCTTTAGAGCTAAACGCCAGACAAAAAAAGACCGGGAAATCCCCGGTCTTTTTTGATCGAAATGAATAAAGCTTATTTGCTCATTGCTTTTTCAAACATACGATCAATTTTTGCACAGCATTCATCTACAGAGCTTTGAGCTGCTTGTGCAGTACTACGTGCATCTAATGCTGTTGTTTCAGCATCACTTGCAGTGCGTTTTGCAGAATCAGCTGTAGCTTGTGCAGCATTTGCAGCGGCTAATGCGTTGTCTGCACTAGATTGTGCGGCTTCAACAGATGCTTTTAATGCATCCATTTCAGCAGTGTTAGCACATGCTGTTAAAAGAGCTAAAGGTAGGATAATAAAGCCTAATTTAGTTAGTGATTTCATTTAAATCTCCATCATTTTGACGAGTTAGTTTAGCGGTTGGTTGATATTGCTTGAAGCAACATTACTAATAAGCTATCAGGAAATATATACGCTGTCCAACGATGTTAAAGTTAAACTGATATATATCACTAAATATTGCTATAATTGCCACGTTAAATCGTAATTGTGATTTGTAAAGATCACGAAATTTGCTTAGTCAGATGACTAGCTCTCTTGTTCTGGAAAAATTAGTTTATGCACCCTATGCTGAATATTGCCATTCGGGCAGCCCGTAGTGCGGGTAATGTTATTGTTCGATCATTACAACATGTCGAACATCTTGAAGTGACGACTAAAAGTCGTAATGATTTTGTAAGTGATGTTGACCGATTGGCTGAGCAAGAGATCATTAATATGATCCGCAAAGCGTATCCTGACCATGCTATTTTGGCAGAAGAATCAGGAGAAAGTGGTGATAATGATACTGTTTGGATTATTGATCCACTTGATGGTACAACTAATTTTTTACATGGGTTTCCTCATTACTGTGTTTCTATAGCAGTAATGGTTAAAGGTAAAATCGAACATGGTGTGGTTTACGATCCACTTCGAGATGAACTATTTAGCGCGACCCGAGGCGCTGGTACCAAATTAAATGATCGTCGTTTACGTGTAGCTAAACGCAAAGAACTTGCCGGTGCGGTACTTGCAACTGGTTTCCCATTTAAAAATCACCAAGATTTGGAACCTTACTTAGGCATGTTTAGTAGCTTATTTATGCAAGTTGCCGATGTGCGTCGTACAGGATCTGCTGCATTAGATTTAGCCTATGTCGCAGCAGGAAGATTAGATGGTTATTGGGAAATAGGTTTGGAAAAATGGGATCTAGCAGCTGGTGTTTTATTAATCGAAGAAGCTGGTGGTGTCGTCAGTGATTTTATCGGTGGTGATAATTATTTAAAAAGCGGCAATTTAGTTGTTGGTAATCTCGCCGTTCATAAAGCCATGATGACTGGAATTTCATCTCACCTTACCGACGATTTACGGAAATAAATAGTTACGTGTTATTTAAAGCACGT
Source organism: Methylophagaceae bacterium (assembly GCA_041600795.1). Taxonomy (GTDB): domain Bacteria; phylum Pseudomonadota; class Gammaproteobacteria; order Nitrosococcales; family Methylophagaceae. The sequence goes on from JBFIJJ010000127.1 coordinate 6,699, forward strand.
TATGCATACCGCCCTGAATTAGGGCACTTTTACTAATGTGTACATAGATATGTACTCATTATGATTACTTCAATATAAGAATTTAAAAATGTCTAAAGATATTAGCAAGTTAAGAAATATAGCTATCATCGCTCACGTCGATCACGGTAAGACAACGTTAGTTGATCAGCTGTTACGTCAATCAGGTACATTCAGTGAGCATGAGGAATTACAAGAACGTGTAATGGATTCCAACGATCTTGAAAAAGAACGTGGTATTACAATCCTGTCTAAAAATACGGCAGTAAGATGGAACGATTACCATATCAATATCGTGGATACACCAGGCCATGCTGATTTTGGTGGAGAGGTTGAACGTGTATTGTCGATGGTTGATTCGGTTTTATTATTGGTTGATTCAGCTGAAGGCCCAATGCCGCAAACACGATTTGTGACTCAAAAAGCCTTAGCCTTAGGTTTAAAACCAATTGTTGTTATTAACAAAATTGATAAACCAAGTGCGCGACCTGGTTGGGTATTAGATCAAACCTTTGATTTGTTTGCCAACCTAGATGCAACAGATGAACAGTTAGATTTTGATGTGATTTATGCATCAGGTTTAAATGGGTTTGCTGGTTTGGAAGATACTGTGCGCGATGGTGATATGACACCATTATTCCAGTTGGTTGTAGATAAAGTTAAATCACCTGATGTTAATGCCGATGGTCCTTTCCGTATGCAAGTAACCTCACTTGATTACAACAGCTATGTTGGTGTTATTGGTGTTGGTCGTATTGAACGTGGTCGTGTTAAAAC
>JBFIJJ010000128.1:0-7460 GCA_041600795.1 Methylophagaceae bacterium
CTACTGATGAATTAACACAACTTAAGCAATATGGGCATCAGATAAAACAGCTCAATCGCCAATATGGCAATATGCAAGTTGTTATTTTCAACAAAGATACCCTGCAATTATCTGCTGCCAGTGATCCTCGTGGCGAAGGCTCAGCACAAGTAAGACAAATTACTGATGTACCGAGCTACCTTGACGTGCTCGAGACAAGTCAGTAGTTGCCATTACAAACAATGTTAAAACCATCAAAACAATCGGCACCGCAGCGATACGGCTGAACACAACCAAGATAATCGTATACATACCATGATCTGCTTGGACCGAAGCTAATAACAATCCTAACAGCATAATTATCCCGGCAATCAGATAGCTAAGTAATAGTAGTCGGCATCGTTTCCATGCTAATGTCCAATTCTGATGAACAAAACTAACATCGTCGATTTTTCGTGCGCGATAAGCGATATAAAACATCATTAATAATGAGCCTAATAATGATATGGTTAACAAAACTGATATATAACCACTACTTAATGCTGCGACAGGTAAGAGTAAATGAAATATAGCCAAATTCATCATCAATATTTCATGTGCTGCAGAGGCTTTTTTAACATTCATGTCCATTCTTCAATTAATACCTTAATTTATAGTTTTGTTAAGTCTGCCACAGCTAGTCCTACTAGAAAGTACGGCGTATTTTTGTCATCGCCATAGTCGACATAATCAATAAAGGCGTCACTACTGCCATGGTTGGGATAATGGCGATTCTAGAGAAAGCGATCATCATAATCCCTGTCATTTTTGGATCCGGATTTATAGCCGCCATAATCGTCCCTAAAATTTCAATCGTAACAGAAATAGCATAAGCAATTAGTAGTACCTTACAGCGTCTCCAGACAATGTTCCATTGGGCATTAATTTGTAATGTTTTATGACTATTTTTGGCGCGAATTCCAATAAAAATAATGACGGTTAATGAAACTGCTAATGACGCTGGTAATAAGGTCTTTTCAAGATTATTGAGCAAAGACATTAAAGGAAAAAATATATTGAAAACCAATAAATTAAAAATTAACAACTGATGTGGCGTTAATGCTCTGGATTTCTCAAATTTCATAATAACTCCCTGATGAAATTTATTGGTAAACTTAGACTATGGAACTTGTTGATAGCCACTGTCATATTGATTTTGCAACATTTGAAAATGATCGCAAAGTTATTTTATCCCGCTGCCTAGCATTAGGTATCAAAAATATTGTTGTGCCTGCAACCACAGCAGATCGCTGGCAAGCGCTCATCGCTCTTTGTCAAACATCGTCTATGCTACATCCTGCTTTGGGATTACACCCCATGTTTATGCAGCAACATCATGCTAACGATCTTACAACATTAGAAACCTTAATCTCTGAGAATAAGATTGTTGCTATCGGTGAAATTGGACTCGATTTTTATATTAAGGATCATGATAAAGACGCTCAAATTGAACTCGTCACTGCACAATTAAAACTGGCTCAACAGGCTGATTTACCGGTGATTTTGCATGTACGAAAAGCGCATGACCAAATGATCGCTTTATTAAAACAGTATCCTGTACAAGGCGGTGTTGTGCATGCGTTTAGTGGCAGCGAACAACAGGCACAAAATTACATAAAACAAGGTATGTTATTGGGTATTGGCGGCGCTTATAGTTATCAAAGAGCAACACGTTTACATAACTTAATTAAACAATTACCCCTTTTAAGTATTGTGTTAGAAACCGATGCACCTGATATGCCGTTAGAAGGCAAACAAGGTCAACGCAACTCACCAGAATCTATTGCAGACATAGTTACTATCGTTGCTAATCTTCGTCAGCAAAGCCCAGAAGACATTGCTAAAATCACAACTGAAAACAGTAAGAGATTATTTAATATTTAGTTCCACTTGCCATAATTAAGGACAGCTACATGCCGCACAACGACATTGAACACATTTTAAACTCGATTAATGCTGTTATTGTCGGGAAAACAAAACCAGTAAAGCTTGCTCTAAGCTGTCTTTTAGCCGGTGGACATTTATTAATTGAAGATCTGCCCGGCGTTGGTAAAACAACCTTGGCACATACGCTAGCTAAAACATTAGGTTTGAGCTTTCAACGTATTCAATTTACCAGTGATATGTTGCCAGCTGATATTTTAGGTGTGGCCATTTTTAATCGTGACACGCAAGAATTTAGTCTTCATAAAGGGCCAATATTTACCCAACTGATCTTGGCTGATGAGGTTAATCGCGCCACGCCACGTACTCAAAGTGCCTTATTAGAAGCAATGGAAGAACATCAAATCACTATCGAAAACCAAACCTATGATTTGCCAGAACCTTTTTTTATTATCGCCACTCAAAATCCATCAAACCAAATCGGCACTTTCCCGCTGCCAGAGTCTCAGCTAGATCGTTTTTTGATGCGAATTGAATTGGGTTATCCCGATGCAGAATCAGAACGAGGTTTATTACTAGGCCAAGACCGTCGGCAACTAGTCCATGATCTGACTGCCGTTATCGATCCAGAACAATTAAATACATTGCAAGCTGCAGTTAGCAAAGTGCATGTTTCACCCGCCTTAATTGATTATATTCAGAAAATCTTGGCCTACACCCGTGAGTCAGGCCAGTTTGTCTATGGCCTATCACCACGTGCTGGCATCGCCCTAGTTCGAGCAGCTCAAGCATGGGCATTAATTGCACAACATCAACAAGTATTGCCCGAAGACGTGCAAGCCGTGTTACCGAATGTGATTGCACATCGCCTACATCTTCGGGCTGACAATGCTGCTAGTGATTTTGTAACTGACCTGATTAATGCTATTGCCATTCCATAACGGTTATGACGCAGTATCTTAGCCAACTGTATCAACGAATAAATACACTTCGTGGTCGCCGTGTTTTTATTATTCCAACGCGATTTGGCTTTATTTATGCTGGCTTTCTGCTCCTGATTTTATTAGGTGCCATTAACTACAGTAATAGTCTTGGTCATATTCTGTGCTTTTTACTTGCGAGTATGGGTTGGGTTGCCATGCATCACAGTTATCGTAATGTCGCAAAAATCGAATTACTTAATGGTTATGCAAACCCAGTGTTTGCGGGGCAAACTATCGACTTTAATCTTCTGTTTGAAAACCGTTCACATAGCACTAGCTATCAGATAGAGCTCACCAGTAAACAATCTATATCACGTTCATGGAACCCATTCGAGCGCTTAGGTGGTTTTGCTCATAATTATACGATTGCACAACTAAACGCAGGTGAAACGATCACGGTACATTACCCCATTCCAAGCTTGCATCGTGGTTATCAGCCATTAGGCCAAATCCGCGTTGCAAGTCAGTTTCCTTTGGGCTTGTATAACACATGGAGTTACTTCAAGAGTGATGCTAAAGCCCTAGTCTATCCATCAGCACAAGGGGCATTGCCGTTACCGATATCAAAAGATTCTGGCGATCAGATAACAGATCCATATCAAAAAGGTAATGATGATTTTTCAGGATTAAACAACTATCGAGCAGGTGACCCACTTCGTGCCATTGCATGGAAGGCATTAGCTCGGGACGATGTGTTACGGATTAAACAATTCACAGGCTATCAAGGTGGTCAGTTGATGTTATCTTGGGATGATGTTGCACAACTTGCTGATCATGAAGCCCGATTATCACAGTTATGTAAATGGGTTTTACAAGCCGATGAAGCAGGCATTGATTATGGTCTAAGCTTGCCTAACACCACTATTCATTATGGCTATGGTGATAGACATCGTCATCACTGCCTCACGGCTTTAGCGTTGTTTGATAATGAATAAGGCTCAGCCATCCAATACCTCTTTACTGTGGTTAATGGCAGGTTTAAGCCTCGGTGCGCTACCCCATTTTATCTATCAACCTATTTGGGTTGCGGTGATTTTCAGTGCCATGATGTTTTGGCGAATCATGGCAATTCGGCGTTTTTGGCCTTTACCAACAAAACAGATGTCATCGTTCAAACTATTACATCTCGCCATCGCTGGCATCGCATTTTTATTACTGTTTATCAGTTACGGTAACTTAATTGGTCGCGATGCTGGCGTCGCCTTGCTCACCGTTATGCTCAGCTTAAAAGTAGTCGAAATTCGCAATTATCGCGACTATTACATCAGCTGTTTTCTTGGCTATTTTTTGGTTGTGACCAACTTCTTTTATTCACAAAATATTCCAACAGCCCTACTCATGTTTGTTGTTGTAATCATTATGACCGCCAGCTTAATCAGCTTAAACGACAGTAAAAAATCATTATCCAATAAAGGTCTAATCAAACTTGCAAGTCAGATGTTGTTACAAGCGATTCCTTTAATGTTATTGCTATTTGTACTATTCCCTCGTATTTCTGGGCCGTTATGGGGTTTACCTCAAGATGCTTATACCAGTAAAACTGGCATGGATGACAGTATGACTTTAGGCAAAATTAGCCAACTGATTTTATCGGATGAAATTGCCTTTCGGGTTAAATTTGAAGGCCAAATCCCCCCTCAATCTCAGCTATACTGGCGAGGCCCTGTACTCTGGCAAACTGATGGCACCACATGGACCGAGCTCAATAATACTTATTTGATGTCCAGTCGACCAATCGTCACAACTCATGGTGACGAATACAGCTACATCACCACATTAGAACCCCATAATAAACGCTGGTTATTTGCACTCGACTTTCCAAATGAACCACCAGTGTCTCCCTCTAGCCACTACACCTATGATGGTCAATTACGTAGTATCAAGCCAATCAATCAACGCCAACAACTTCGTTTAAAGTCTTATACTCAATTTAACTTAAATCCTAATAAAGATGACTTTATCAAATACGCCTTACAACTGCCCGACAACCTGCATCCTCGCACCAAACAACTGGCCCAATCTTGGCTTAAACAGACCTCACAACCATCTGAACTTGTCAACAAAGCCCTAGCTTATTTCAATCAAAATGAGTTTTATTACACTCTCACACCGCCTATCTTGACCGGCGACACCATTGACAGCTTTTTGTTTGAAAGTCGGCAAGGTTTTTGTGAACACTATGCCGCCAGCTTCACAGTTTTGATGCGTGCTGCTGGTGTACCTGCACGTATTGTCACAGGTTATCTCGGTGGTGAAATAAACCCTGTTGATGGCTATTTAATAGTCCGTCAACGCGATGCACATGCTTGGGTTGAAGTGTGGTTGCAGGGGCAAGGCTGGGTGCGTGTTGATCCAACCTCAGCAGTATCACAACAACGTATTGATCAAGGTATAAGCACAATCATGCCAGAAGGATTTAACACACCGCTATTGATGGCAAACAGTCGACAACTTATCGATTTATGGCAAATCATTCGCAATAATTGGGATGCACTCGATAATGCATGGAACCAATGGATCTTGGCCTATGGCCCAGAACTACAAAAAGAATTTCTACAAAAGCTCGGCATGACAAAACCTGATTGGCAAACCATGGCTTTATGGCTAGCAATTGGCTTTGCATTGATGTCATTACTGATTAGTTTTTATTTGTTTTATCATCGCCCTCAATATGACCCAGTATCAAAACTCTATGCTAATTTTTGCAAAAAAGCGGCACGTGCGGGTTATGTAAGACCCAAACAACAAGGCCCGCTTGATTTTGCTTCTGCATTAAAACAACACTACCCTCACCTTAGTCCGCAGATTGATCAGATTATCTCGCTCTACATCGATCTCCACTTTGGTAAACAAACGGTCGCACTGTCAGACTTACGCCACGCAATCAAACAATTCACCTTCTCACAGTCAAGCTAACGTAATAGAAACATGTCCTTAGATGAGCGAATAAGCTAAAATAGTCGGTTTAAATCAACTATTTGAGTCGAGCGTTATGACTAAAATTAATCCGCTGTTTGAACGTACCCATATCTTATTAGGTGACGAAGGCATTGCACGTCTGCAAAACAGTCATATCTTCTTAGCTGGTATCGGTGGTGTTGGCTCATTTACGGCTGAAGCACTCGCCAGAATGGGTATTGGTCAAATGACATTAGTCGATCACGATGTTGTTTCAGGCTCAAATACTAATCGTCAATTAGTCGCATTAAACTCAACGGTTGGTATTTCAAAAGCAGAGGTTATGGCAGAACGCATTCGTGATATTAATCCCGATTGCCAAATTACTATTATCAAAGAATTCCTTACGCCTGACACTATCCCAGACTTGCTTGCCGATTCTTATGATGCAGTGATTGATGCAATTGATAGTATGAGCAGTAAAACCACCTTAATCGAAACGGCATGGCGGAATAAACAAGCAACGTTCTCAAGCATGGGTGCCGGTGGCAAACTGGATCCAACCCAAGTCAGAACCGGTGATTTACTTGATACCTCAATGTGTAAATTAGCCAAACAATTACGTGGTCATTTACGTAAACGTGGTGTCGGTCGAGGCATTCAAACTGTGTATTCACTCGAATCACCTTTGCCACCGTTACCACCAGAATCAGTTGGTCGCGGTCGTCCTCGTGCTGTTAATGGCACCGTGAGTTATATGCCTTCTATCTTTGGTCTAACCTTAGCGGGTATGGTTATTAATCACATTGTCGGTGATGCCAGACGTGTCTAGTCTCGCTATCGCACAGGATCCAACCAATGTTTTAAATTGTGATGCCGAACGCCAACAACAACTAGCCGAATTACTCAAACCTTATGGAATAGAAATTGAGCATGTGCCTGATAATCAAGCTATTCCCGGCAGCTTTTTTGGTGAGCGTGAGGCAGGACTGATTGGCAATAAACTGTTATTACGTTACGACACTCCTATTCACTCTGCCTTGCATGAAGCAGGGCATTATATTTGTATGGATCCACAACGTCGTGCCAAACTCGACACCGATGCCGAAGGTGATTATGACGAAGAAAATGGCGTCTGTTATCTTCAAATTTTATTAGCCGACCACCTATCCAATGTCGGCAAAGAACGCATGATGGTTGATATGGATCGTTGGGGTTATACCTTTCGACTAGGTAGTGCAAAAGCATGGTTTGAACAGGATGCCGAAGATGCACTGCAATGGCTTATTAATCACCGAATCATTGATAACAAGCAACAGCCTACTTGGCGTCTCCGAAACAACTGAGTTATCTTAAGTTATGGTTTACTTAGACTTATGCCGAGTTTTATCTTGATTATCTGATTACAAAGCACTAAGTCAATTCAAATACAAAACTGAATGGAATACTACAAATATTCCAAATTGTGTTGTCTCCATTAAGAAGTCTAAATGATTTTTTTGAGGTGGAAATATGGAATTATTCGATAAGATAATTGATGGAAGTTTAATGCCTCATGGTCACTGTTTAGAATGGCGACATGATTTATTGTTACTTCACGTTGGTGGCGATATCGCAACCTCATTGGCTTATCTCATCATCCCCTTCGTATTAATTCGATTAGTCATGCTACGCAAC
>JBFIJJ010000129.1:0-7422 GCA_041600795.1 Methylophagaceae bacterium
TTAATATGGTATTACGTGGTTCTGGTGAATGTGCTGAAGTATTGTGGACCTTTATGGGAATTAGTATTCCAGGTTGGACGTTATTAGCCTTTGTATTGTTATTTGTAGTTTCAGTCAGTCAGGTTTTCAGGAAAGCAAGTTAAGTTTTATGGTATTTGGCTTTGAAAGCGGCTAATCATCGGTTTATCTAACGATAATACGATCAAACTTTTATCTGCTAGTAGTTCAACTTTCTGATCTGTAATTGTCACAACAGTAGCACCATTAATTTCATCGCCAATGTGAACTTGTTTACCATTTATCACGGCAATTTCTTTGTATGGATCAACCACGGTGCTGTTCAGTACCCATGCGGGTTTGTTTAAGTCTTGTGTTGCTTGGGCATTATGTTTAGTTGAGTTAGCCAAATAGTCTGGTGGCATCGTTGGATCCGCCAGTTGAGCAGATAATCCGCTTGTGTAAGGCAGTATCAATACACTGAGTACAAAAAAGCCAGTTCTTACAATAGTCATTTATAAACCAATCCAATATTCATTGGTACTTATAGTATGGACATGAAGCACGATTTCAGCATTAGGGTAGTGTGTCACTTTATAGTCTAATTGATCCCAAAATAATTGCCATGGTGATTGTTCTAACATCGTCAAATATTGGTGGAGTTGTTGGTAAGTGCCCGCCAATTTAATTGTTGCAGCGTGTTGATATAAAACAGCATCATCATTCTGGGATAAGGTGTCTGTGTTAGTAAGTTGATTTAATGAAATTGATTCGACGGGTTCATTATTAAGCGATACTAAATGTAATCCATCTTTCTGTTCTAACAATAGGCTACGCAATAAGGTAGTAATTTGGGTTGGTGGAACCAGTTTTTGAAGGTAATCTGTAAGCAGTTGATCTTGTTCTAGTAACTGTTGCTGAGTTAATTTTATATTTTGTTTGAGTTGTTGCTTTTCTTTATTTTGTTCACTTAGTTGAGTACTAATCTCAATAATAGCTAGATCGTTATCTTGTTGTGATTGATTTAGTTCTTGTAATTGAACAAGTTGCTGTTTGTATGTCTGTTCTTGTTTGCTCAGGACAAGAGTATCGGCGACAAGATAAATCAGTGTACAAATAACGCCGGTCATCAAAATTCTTTCACGAACGGTAAGAGAGTGAATATAGTTAATCAAGGATTTGATAGTGGCATGCATTAGCGACCAGCCTTGTCTGAATGAGCAGTATGCAGCTTGAACTGATAATCCTGTAATGTATTTGAAGGCTTTTGAACTTCAAATACTGAGAATTGTTGGCCTTTGAATTGTGCCGACTGAGCCAGACTATCAATATATTCAGGAATAAGGCTAGATTGTTTTGTATTGCCATACAAAGCTATATTTTTACCCGCATCTAATAAAGAAAACTCGGTTAGCCAGACATTATTTATACGTTGCTGACTTAAACTTTCTAATAAAGATGAAAACCCATCACGATTTCCAAAGTGATGACTGGATAAATAGTCATATATAGATTTTTTTTTGTTCAGCTTCTGCTGCAAAACAGTATATTGAGCGCTCAATAATTCATCGGAGCCTCGATTAGCAAGCTGTTGTTGTAACTCAAGTAATTGATTATGGCTTGTATTTACACGCTGTTTTTGCTGAGAAATAACTGACTTTTGAGCTATTATTTTCTGTGAAAAATAGAAGCCGAAGACCAGTAAAATCAGCATCGTGAGGGCAGTGAACATCGCAACTTTTTGGACAGAAAAAACAAGCTGTTGAGGCCTAAATTGTGCCTGATAAAAGTTAACTTGTTGCATTGCCATTATTGTTCCATCCTTAAGGCCCCACCAATTGCGGATATACAATTATTGAGAATACTATCAGGATTGTCACAGCTTATGGCATCAGCCACAGAGATAAGTTTGCAAGGCATGCCGAGTCGTTGTTGAAGTAATTGTGCAAGATCTGGAACAGCTTGACCGTTACTAATGATAAGCAATTGTTCAATTGCGGACTGCCGAGAATGACTTTCGTAATAATCAAATGTTCTTTGAATTTCCAAGGCTAACGTATCAATTATTGCAAGACTGCTCGGCTCGCTAGAGATAAATGATAATGTATCCAGGCCAATCGTAGATTGACGATTAATACCAATTCCATGTTCTAGAAATACCGTTATTCGACTATATTCATCCCACAGGTTAAGCAAGCCAGTACTGTGACTCGGGTTTATTGTATCAACGTGCGCCAAAATGTTTCGAGCAGAGAACACGGCAATATCAATTGACGCTAAATTACACTGTGCTTTGACTAATAAATCAACGTAATTCTGAATAATTGATTGTCGGCATACAATTACTTGTATTTGTTGTTTACCGGAAGTGTGTTGAATAACCATTTCCACATGTTCAATGACCACGTCATCAATATGAAAATTGATTAGATCTTTGATATGCCAACGTAATGCTGTGGCTAATTCCTGTTTAGGTACTTCTGGTGCATCAACTTGTAATACTTGGTATTCATCGGGTGCAAGTACTAGGTTACACGAAATCGTATCTAGCTTATGTTGTTTGACTAATTGAGAAAGGCGTGAGGCGTGTTCATCTGGGCTGCAAGGGTAAAGCTGTGAATGTAATAATGTAGGCTTACCAAATCGGTGTTCAATGATTGCTAATGCTATTCCATCTTTGGAAAATGTTATTCCAGCTGTTGGTTTATTAACAATTTTAGCTTTGAAAGAAAACACTTTGGGAGGAGATCCTTGTCATGGCGCCTAAATTAATGACAACGAGTTTACCTCAACAAAAACTAACGTGCACGATAAGTGATGCGGCCTTTACTTAAATCGTAAGGTGTCAGTTGAACTGTCACTTTATCACCCGTTAGGATGCGGATATAGTTTTTACGCATTTTGCCAGAAATATGGGCTGTAACCACATGACCATTTTCTAGCTCTACACGAAATGTAGTATTTGGCATGGTATCAATTACTGTGCCTTCAAATTCAATATGTTCTTCTTTTGCCATAAATCTCTATCTGTTTAAACGAAGTTAATCCGCTATTTTGCAGTAAAAACACTTATTTTTCAAAGTTTTTCATGTTTAAGTGGTTGCCAATGCTGATCTATGTATCCTTCCAGAGCTGAAAAAGACTGTTTGTAGCGCATTTTCTGACATTCCTCAATCCAATATCCTAGGTAAAGCCATGATAAATTTTGAGATTTTGCGATACGTAGTTGTTGCAAAATAGCGAAGGTACCTAGGCTTTGCTTTGATAAGTTTGGATCAAAAAAAGTATAAAAAGCAGATAGGCCGTTGTAGACATGATCCGTGACGGCAACAGCAACTAACTTTTCATGATCACGAAATTCAATAAAACTGGTTTCACACCAGTGGCTGAGCAGAAAGTTGCGATAATTATCTTCTGTTGGATCATCCATACCACCGCCAACATGGCGTGTTGTTAAATAGTCGCAATACAGTTGGTAATGTTCCTCAGAAAAGCGTGCGGGGGTACTTGTAATGGTAAGGTGCTGATTTCGATTCAAGCATCGTCGCTGACTGCGGTTCGTTTGAAATTGATTCACATTAATCCGAACAGGAACACAACGTTGGCAATTTGGACAATGCGGCCGATATGACATATCGCCACTGCGGCGGAAACCATGTTGGATCAACTGGCTATAAAGCTGATTTGTCATTCTAACTTGTGGATCAGGATAAATATTTTGTGCCATTTGGTCTGCTAAATATGAGCAGACGTGTGGGCTGGCATCCTGATAAAATTTTAATACAGTGTTCATAATATTAATGGTAAGTCATCATCTAATTGCCATGATGTAGCGGCTAAGGGTTGCTCACAATATGTATCTAAATATGTGACAAACTCTGTTCGCTTAATGTTTCTAGCTCCCATACTGGCAAGGTGTTCAGAATAAATTTGGCAATCAATCAAAGGGAACTGCCAGCGCTGCAATTGTTGACAGAGGGCCACTAATGCAATTTTAGAACTATCTCGCATAATACTAAACATCGATTCACCAAAAAATATCCGACCGATAGCTATGCCATACAAGCCTCCAACAAGTTGATCGTCATGCCAGACTTCTACACTATGTGCATTACCTTGTTGGTGTAATTGTGTATACGCCTCAATCATACTTGGGTGTATCCATGTACCACTATCAGTGATATCGGTTTGATATTGTCGTGGCACAGCACAGGAGTGCATTACTTGATTAAAGGCTTTATCTATAGTGACCGACATTGCCGATTTTTTTAGTGTTTTTCTTAAACTTTTTGAAATTTTTACTTGTTCAGTAAAAAGCACCATTCGAGGATCTGGTGCCCACCACAAAATAGGATCGTTCTCATTAAACCAGGGAAAAATACCGTGGCGATAAGCATTAAGCAGGCGTTGAGTTGATAAATCGCCACCTACCGCCAATAGACCATCTTCTAACGCATCTTCTATTGGCGGGAATGGACTATGGCGGTCATGTTCCAACCAGGCTAGGGACATAGTTAGTCTTGTAGTTGGCTATTAAGTTCTTTGGCCCAATGTATAGCATCTAGGTAACTTCTAGCTAAAATTTCAACCGGAATTGCTGATGCGTCTAGTTCTAACCAATTACCTTTTTCATAATTAAGTACATCACGAAGCGCATTACCTGCGGGACCAGATTGATTTAATAATGCAGATTTTAACTCGTCAGATAAAGGTAGTTTTTCAACAAGACTTGATATTGGACTATCCATTAGTGCATCTAAGGTTGAAAAAAGACCTGCCGCAAAAAACAATTCAGCTTGGCCTTTATAGTATTTTGCTAGTAATTCACACATACGAGCACGCGTCATTGCCACAATCCGAAGCTCGACAGGTTTATCATCAACACCAGATAAGCTGAGTAAGCTTGCCCAAGTTTTAATTTTGTTGTGGCCCAACATAACAATAGCTTGTTTAGTGCTGCTGACTTCTCGAGGTAGGCCAAAAAAGGCAGAATTAACTAAACGTAATAATTTATAACTCAGTGATATATCTTGATTAATGGTTGCAGCGAGATCTTCAGGGTTGATTTCGGGATCCTGCAATTTCACCAATAATTCCATTAAGGTTTGTAAAGAAGGTGAGATTTTTTGTTTATCTTTAGCTGAGGGCAATGTATAAAATTGTCCTTGGAGTAAATCAAGTACATTGCTCTTAGACAGGTTGTAATCATCCAAACTGTTTACATTAGTTGCACATAAAATCTTATGATTTTTACGCCAATAGGGTAAATGCTCAGTTAACGATTGAGCAGTCTGTTTTTGAATATCGATTAATAAGGTTTGAGATGGTGAGTCACTATCACTTGTTTCTGCGTGACGAGCGAATGCAAACCGGTCTGTATTAAGTTTGTTTGCTGAAGCGTTGCCGTTGAGATCAAGTGTAAATTTAAGAGTTGACTCTCTGATTTCATTGAGAGCTTCACGCCATGATTCTGGCATAGATAATAGCGCTTGTTGCCTATCACTAATAACCGGAAGAATATCGGGAAGATGTTCTAAAAAAGCAGGGACAGGTAAATCATCATTAAGCGGTTCACCATGTTTGTTTAAGAAAGTTAAATGATAACTATCGACATCTAGTCGATTGGTTTCAAATAAAGGCTGGCGGTGAATAAGTCCAGAAAATGTCTTTAATAATTCAAATGGTTCTTGTTCTTCTGCCATAGTGACTGCTCTTTATTGTTATGTTTATAGTGATGCACGCCCTGCAAATGCACGAGATAGTGTACCACTGTCTAGATATTCAAGCTCTCCACCAAGGGGAATACCATGTGCAAGCCGAGTTACCGGAATATTTCTAGCTTGTGCAAGTTGGCCTATATAGTGGGCAGTTGCTTCACCTTCTACAGTTGGGTTGGTCGCTAATATCACTTCTTCAATGATATTTTGATCAAATAAAGAGATCAACTGAGGAATACCTAAGGCATCAGGCCCAATACCATCGAGTGGTGATAAATGGCCTGATAATACAAAAAAGTGGCCGTTATAGTGCGTTGCCTGTTCAATTGCAAGGACATCACTAGGCATTTCAACAATACATAGTTGTTCTTGTTGGCGTCGCGAATCAGCACAGCGACTACACAACTCGGTTTCACTTAAGATTCGGCATCGCTTGCAGTGATGGACATGGCCTAATGCCTCTGTTAATGCAGTAGCAAGTTGCTCTGCGCCATCACGGTTACGTTCGAGTAAATGAAATGTCATGCGTTGGGCAGATTTTGGACCCACGCCAGGCAAGCAGCGTAGCGCCTCCATTAAATGATCGATTTTTGGTCCTAATCCTGCCATAACACTATCGCACTATTTTTAAACATTAAAAGGGAAGTTTCATGCCCGCTGGAACCATTCCAGCCATGCGTTCTTGTGATGTCTTTTCAACTTGGCGCACAGCATCATTGATTGCTGCAGCAATTAAGTCTTCAAGCATTTCTTTATCATCGTCAAATAAAGCATCTTCAATTTCAACACGTTTAACATCATGTTTGCCTGTCATGGTAATTTTAACCATGCCGGCACCAGACTGACCGACTACTTCCATGTTTGCGAGCTCTTTCTGGGCTTTTTCGATGTTAGCCTGCATTTGTTGAGCCTGTTTCATTAGGTTGCCCATTCCGCCTTTCATGTGTGACCTCGTAAATTAATCTAATGGTTTTATTGTACTTTCAATAACACGTGCGTTAAATGCCTGTTTTATTGCATCAACAGCTGGGTCTGAATGTATTGAGTTTACAGCTTGTTGTTGACTACTTTTAGCGTGTTCTGCGCGTGCAGTTGCTAATGTTGTGGTCGTCGGTTGTTCTGTCGATTCATGTAGTGATACTTTGATCGCTTGATTAAGATGTTTCGACAATACACTTTCTAATCTTTCTCGTGCTTTGTCTGTTGCAAGGTGAGCCAGTTCAGGTGTCACATGCAATGTAACTTGGTTTTCTTCAAATTTTACAAAGGCACTGTTGTCGGCAAGTTGACGAGAAAATGCGGTTAACTTTAATTGGCTAATAGTGTGTAACCAATTATCGGCAGTCAATTGCGATGAACTTTCTGAAGCAGAACGTATGGTGTTGGTTTCAATTGCAGTATCAGCATAGGGTGTTTCTACAACGATTTGCTTTGCTTCGGGTAGTTGCTGACGAGTAGGTGCATACGCTTCAACCGCATCTATTTTGTTTTTGATTGGTGCTGTTGGCTCGACATCAGTTTTTTTTTGAATCTCAGGTTTTACTTGCGACGATGTCTCCATATTAGACATTGTTAATGGAGTATCTGCATTTTTAGGCTGAAAGCTCAACATACGCAACAACGTCATTTCAAATCCACTTTTAGGATCTGCAGCATAGGCCAAATCACGCTTACCATTGAGGGCAATCTGATAAAACAGTTGTATCAA
>JBFIJJ010000130.1:0-7289 GCA_041600795.1 Methylophagaceae bacterium
GGCAGTTCAAACAACTCCAGAGTTCGTTATGATGCTGGGGTTAAACTTGTCAAATTTGTCGGTTCTTCCACAGCCCCCCCCAATAGGTTGCATTACCTGTGATTTGCGTAATTACGCATATGGTGCGTAACTCTGCGTAATTGTAGTTTTTCGAGTAGGCAGGCCAATGATATTCACCAGTTCGATAAACAATACGCGGCAGAAGATTGTCAATATATCTTTATATTATCAATAGGTTATAGGCGAAGTGGCTAAATTCAACGCTTTTACCGGCCGGACCTCAATAACATTCTCACAATCAACTCGAACGAAAAGAAATGAGACAGACCGCACAAAATACACTGTCCTAACTTGACGGTGAATTTTGCTGTAAGTAATAATTCAATCATCTTTCAGTAGTCTTACTGAGTGAACTTAGCAGATAGTCACA
Source organism: Methylophagaceae bacterium (assembly GCA_041600795.1). Lineage (GTDB taxonomy): Bacteria > Pseudomonadota > Gammaproteobacteria > Nitrosococcales > Methylophagaceae. The sequence continues at coordinate 431 of JBFIJJ010000130.1, forward strand.
TGTTCTGCTCTCAACTGGCGGCATAATCGAGGCCGTAAACTAATATCAAACAACCTACGGGTTGACCAACTATCTTAGGCTGCGTGGTACACCAGCTTTTATCATTTGATTTTCCACCACCGAGAATAAAATAGCTGCTCTTTTGCAGGTGTTTATGTTTTTGTGTGCGTGGCATTTAGGAGATTTATCATGCCCCACAATATTACAACTGAACAAGAAAACACTGTATTTGCTGAATTAGAAGCGTTTGTAACGAACAGCATTCAATTGGGCGGTATCAAGCCAGATGCACACGTTGTATTGATTATTACACTGCACAATAAAGGACTTTGTTTAGATGCATGTTCGTGTCGTGAATTGGTTGATAAGTTTTGGGCTTCTCGTCCAGACCTATATCAACAGGTAAATTCAATGGCTGCTTAATCGAAAGGGCTGGTTGTTACAGGCCAGTCTTTTTTACAGTGTTGACAGTCAAAATTAATCAGCGTAAAAAGGAGTCATTCTTGTTAGTAATTTATTTTACTAACGTGACCGATAGCAAAACGGCTTTTTGCTCTCAATGAAGATATTCCACTGGCATATCTGACACAACACCAGAAATAAACAACGGTTTATTTCGAAATCTAAAGCACTAATTCAATCGCATTAGTACAAAACAAAGCATCCATCTTCTACGGAAGGTGGATATTTTTTTGCTATTCCAGCAAAACACATCCCAAATTTTAAATTTAAGCATGTAGCGTGAATGGTTTTTGGCCATACGTGCGAATCATTCACAGTATATGTTTTTACATGAGTAGTTTTACTCATTAGAAGTGTTAGCCGTACACGCTTACGGCACTCAATTACAGCTTTGCGAAAGCACTGCTATGTCACCATTAGGGTCAGATAAAATGTCCCTAATGGATAGTTTTCATTTGGCCTTTTTTCATTAAAGGAGCGTCAAATGAATAACTCAATCACCTCAACAACTGATGCTTCAGGATGGAGTTACAACATTCCTTCAAAAGAAGATTGTCGTATTTTCATGCTGAACAACACAAAACTTGATGAACGCTTATGGTTACTCAGCCATAAACCGAGCTCAATGAAAGAAGCAGCTATGTTCACGCAGTTATTCAATATGATTCTAAAAAATCATCCTGACGAGCTGAATGACATACTCACTGTGCTTTCAAAGGTGAGTGGAAAACCTTTTCAAATGAATTTTCCTCCTACGGGAGAAAATAAGACTATGCCAGGAATGATAAGTGCAATAGCACAACTCATTCAGTATCAGACTGGATATGAAGAGAAAGAAGTCTCGACCATGCTTATTCCCAAAAACAAGGCAGATTGGTCAGTAGAAATCTTTCATCCAGATACGTCTTGCATATTTAGCGTCAATACAGCGGAGCCTTTGCAATCAGATGGTAAATCATTACCCATGAAAGTCTGGTTAGCAGGGGATTACCCCGAAGTGTTGGATGGATTTTGTGCCTTACTGTCTTCATGTATGGCGAAACGTGATTTAACTCGAATGTCTGTAATCTTGAAGGCTTTGATAGCCACCACAGACGCGACGGATAAAATGCGTTTTTTTAGTCCACTTACCGCTACTAAAGTCGAACTCCCATCTATGGGTGCTTATATTTCACACCTGATATTACATCGCTATATGGCGAACTTTTATCTCGATATGAACGGTAACATCCTGCCAGAACACAACGTCGTTGCGTTACATGGCCGGACTACCAATAAGCAGCCTTAAATGTGAGTAAAAAAAGGGTCGTTACTAGCGACTCTTTTTTTAGTGAGCCTAGTACACAGAATTACTAAAAAAAGAGTTTCTATGCTGAAAGTCTAACTTTCAGTTTGAAGCGTTTAACAGTGACGTTTTTCACTGTTCTCAATGAAGCTTAACAGATGGGGTTAAGTTTAATTTTCAATTTCAACCTTCTACGGAAGGACTGAAACTCTTTTAGGAGAAATCGTTATGTCTGTAAATAAAGTAATTTTAGTTGGTCGTTTAGGTGCTGAACCAGAATCTCGTGCATTCCCTAGCGGTGGCACAATTTGTACGCTGCGTTTAGCAACTAGCGAAAGCTGGAAGGATAAACAAACTGGTGAACGTCAGGAACGGACTGAGTGGCATCGCGTAGTCTTGCGTAATCGACTAGGTGAAATCGCACAGCAGTACTTGCACAAAGGTTCACAAGTTTATATCGAAGGACGTATCACGACACGTAAATGGCAAGATCAACATGGGGATGACCGCTTCTCTACAGAAATTGTAGGTAATGAAATGACCATGCTGGATGGTAACCAGGGTAAACCTGCAACACCACAACAACAAGATCCTGCTAATCAAAGTGTACCTGATTATGGCTATAATCAAGACGATGACGTGCCTTTTTGATCACTTGAAGTAACTGGTGTAAACAAAGGGGCTGCAGTTGCAGCCCTTTCTATATCTAAGACAGAGAGGATTTAAAAATGGCAAAAACTGATCAAAGTCAAAATAGCAAAGTGGTGCAAATATTCGATAACTCGGGTAATACATCACTCTATAAAAAGGTATCTGCACGTGTTCCAGACTTTTTATCAAAATATGGACCTGATAAGGGGTATCGAGTTTTAAGTACATCATTTGATTACTTAGAAACGTTACCTGCTCGAAAAGCCTTATTGCTAGAACTAGCAAAACAAGGTGGACAAACAGAGCTTTTAAAATCTGCATTATCGGAGGATAAGGTAGTTTTTCAGTGTCAATTGGCTGATAAAGAAGGCAACATTGTTGCACAAGCTGCAGCCGTTAAACGGATCACGTTCCAGAAGGAATTTGAATCTGGTGAAACGGCTGCATTTCAACGACTAATGGCCAAGCTTGGGTTTGGTGGTGAAATATTCGATATAGATGAGGTGAAAGACATGAATAGTCAGGATCTTGATTTCAGTTCAGAACCACCACCGGCAGCACCCGTTATCCAAGTAGAAGCTGTAGACTCGCAAGAGGAAACAGACTATGAAGACAACGATGCTGCAGAACTTGTTGAATTGGAATCTGAAATGGAAGCTGAACAGGCTGACATTGAAGAGGAAGATAAACCAGCAGTACAAGAGCCTGTTACTACGGAGACAGTACAACAAGTAACGCCTGCACCAGTGAAACGGACAGCAAGCAGTACTAAACAAGTTGATAAAGAAGTACTTCAACCAGGACTGTTACGCCAACTGAATCAATTGGCACAGGTGAAACAAGTGAAACTACCCACTGTAACTACAGCGGATGAGTTAAGAAGTGAGTTATCACGACTTCACAAACTACCTCTACCAGTTCCACTTGATTAAAAACGAAGCCCTTATCTTTTTAGATAGGGGCTTTTTTTTTGCACTGCGTCACACACTAAATCAATTAATGTTGACGGTCTAAGATTTACTGTGATATTTTTCTACTCAATCCTACTACTCACGTAGACACTTGGATCTTCCAAGCACTTCTAACCTTCCCCACGGGGTCGGTCATCATCAACACCTCGTTGATTACAATTCCAACTAATTATTTTGATTTAACACAAGTTCTTTCGTGTGTCTGTGCGTTTAATTTTCGCAGATAGACCAAAGAATTTCATACTTGCGATTTATTGCAGGTAGAAAGCGGAAAGCTGACCGTTTAATCAGCACTCACACCCTCTAGGGCGTATTTATGACGCCCTTTAGGGAGTGTTGTGAATGCGTTTCTCTGGAGGCTTTTTAACAAAGGAGATTCATCATGACACAGCACCAAACACTTAGCCGTCGTATTGTTTTGAGCGAAATTGGACAACGTGCCAATGGAGCAGAGATTACGAAGGTAAAAGTGACCAAAAAACGTCAACGCACAGTACGTGGGTTAGCGTTTGGCAGTCAGGTCTGCATTATTCTTGAGCAAAGTAGAAAGGTTGTTGGATACAACTTCTTTAGCAAAAAGAATAAAGATAAAGTGAATGAGTACATTCATTTGTTCTTTTCTAGCGGCAAAGTACTAGGGGAGGATTGAGTATGGTTATCAGTCCAAGTCAAGTACAAAAAGGCCAAACCTGCATGAAGCAGGTTTTTTTACATTATAAGCTAGGAATTAGACCTAAAATTACCAGTGCCAATTTAGCGTTCGGGAAAGCAGTTGATTCAACTGTTATGGATTATCTCGGAGCTATATCTACTGGCACAGCGTTACCAGCAATGGAAGATGTCTTTATGAGACATTGGAAACAGAACACATCAATTGCATTGGAATACTCAACTACACAGTCGAGAGAGAAGATGGAAGCGATGGGAACTAAGTTAGCTGTAGCGTTTCCGGGTGCATGGGAAGAATCAGGATTAATGGTTTTTACTATGCCGAATGGTACGCCTGCTTTGCAGGTCAAACTAGCGGTCAAAATATCACCCAAAGCTACATTACGGGGATATTTGGATTTAATTGCGTTAAATCAGGATGGAAAGGTCGTCATTATAGACATCAAAACTACAGGTGTTGCCTATGACGAAATTTACACGATTCAATCTGATCAATTAACAGCGTATCAAATCCTTGTTGATGCTCATGCTAGACGTTTAGGGGTTACGGGTGCAGATGAGGTTGGCTTTATGTGTTTACACAAAAAAGTGAATCCTGAAATACACCAGCCTCAAATAGTATCGAGAAGAGACAATGACAGAGTTCAAGAATATCTCAATACATGTCAGTGGTATGTGGACGATTTCAATAAAGGACGGTTTAACCGTTGCTCATTGGGTGCGTTCAACAGTCCGTGTAATTTGTGCGATTTTAGAAATCTATGTGCAAAGGGCGAAACTGACGATTTGATTATTCCTGACTTGGCCAAAGCCACGTTAAAGCTGGCAGCATAGGAGGATAATATGTCTACAGCAAAACAACTTTCATTTTTATATGATGTCGAGGGTTCTAAAGGCACTATCTACAACGTTCATTCTAATGTCACTGCTTTGATAGAGTGGGTTGAGGAAGTCGGTGAAGATGCAGCTCATCAAGAACTCATCATTCAAAATCTCAGTACATTGTCAGAGTGCAAAATTGGCTCACAACAGTACATCGATATTATGGAATGGATTAACGCTCCCATTATCTACAACAACGAGCCTTTTACCTTTGCAACATGTTGCAGGGCAATCGGAATTGAAGACGCAGAAATGATGAGAGACAACTTTTATCGTACTTGGGAACGTTTACATTCCTAGTCCGTAATACTTTTCAAACCCTTTGGGGTGGTTATAGACACCATCCCGTAAGGGGTGGTGTTTTTTCATTTTTTTGGAGAAAACACATGAAAAAAGCACAATACGATATCGGCTTAACATTTGGTATGGATGCAGCGAAAGGACAATACATCACTGGCTATGAACCTGGATCGAGATATGTACCTAAAGCAGAAGCAAATTATCAATTTGATAAAACAGTTCTCCGCGATTTAATGATGTGGTGGAACCTGACTCTTGCAGGAGAAAACAATGATGGCATGTATTTATTCGGGCCTACTGGCTGTGGTAAATCATCGGCATTAGTTAACTTCTGTGCATTACTCAATATTCCACTTTATGAAAAAACAATTTATGAAGGAATGGAGTTTGATGTATTGATGGGGCGCACTGAAATCGTGGCTGGTGACACTGTATTTTGTTACGGAGTTGTGCCAAAAGCGATGGGCGTGGAAAACGAACCTGGTGTATTACTGCTTAATGAGATTGACCGAGCAGATGAAGCAGTCCTAACTGGACTGTATGAAGTACTCGCAGGTAGACCTTTGGTTTTGGATGCCGCTGGACATGACGTGATTGAAGCACAAGCAGGCTTTGTGTTCTCAGCAACGGGAAATACCAACATGGCCGGTGCAAACGATGATTACAACAATGCTAAACAGCAAGATATGGCATTTGTTGATCGTTTCTGGAAAGTTGAAGTTAACTATCCAGCACCCGAAGTAGAGATCAATATCCTTGAAAAAATCGTCCCTGATTTATCATTGGATTTTCGTCAAGGCATGGTGAAGGTTGCCAATGCTATTCGAGAATTGCATACGCAAGGTGATAATCGGATACCTCTAACCATGAGTACTCGTACTTTGATTAGATGGGCGCAGATGACTAAGGCATATCATGGTTTAACAGCCATGAATATTTCTCCAGTCAAATACGCATTAGATAGGGCGCTGTTGAATGTAGCAGACAGACCTACTAAATCAGCCATTACTGAGATAGTCAGTTTAAATCTTGGTGATACAGCAGGAGCATAATCATGAGTGGCGATTATTACTCTCTGTACCGGTGCAATAGTGCTGGTGGTAATGGGACGAAGGATTGGGCGATTAAGGTATCAGGTACGAACGAGATAACCGTTAAGCACGGGAAAACGGGCGTAAAAATGAGAACCATAATTATTCCAATTGAAAGTCCTGCTTTGGAGAAAGCTGACCGTATTGCTGGCAAGATGAGTGACGGTTACTGGTATGTAGGTGAATTTAAAATCACCGATACTGGAAAGATGACTGCAAAGGAGGATGAGGAAAAGCAAGTCTGGAACTTGGCAGAAACGAAAGCAACAGAGTTTATCGATATTTTGAAGCAATTTGCTGATGATATTAACGAACAAAGTTACACGTTTCATACCTTGGAAGCTGAGTTTGACCCCAACTTGAAAGGCATTACATTTCGATGTGATGCCTACTTACCGAGTCAAGGTTGGACACTAGCCATTACTGACGGATTTACTAAGTTAGATAATGGCATTATTGTTGGGGGTGGTGATATTCACTACCCCATGCAACTTCTAATCATTGCTGGTTTGGCAACACGATTAGATAAAGATGCATTAACAGCAATA
>JBFIJJ010000131.1:0-7252 GCA_041600795.1 Methylophagaceae bacterium
AATTGCCAAAACAGGCAATGAGCCCGCTGTGACCAAAATGCAACAACGCATTAAGTTAGATGGCGGCATCGTGTTGCATGATACACCGGGTGTGTTATGGCCAAATCTTGAAAATCGACATGGTGGATACCGACTGGCGATTACTGGCGCCATTAAAGAAACCGCCATCAGTAATGACGATATTGCCATGTATGCAGTCGATTATTTTCGCCGGGCTTATCCTGATTTATTAAAACAACGTTATGAATTGGATGTGTTGCCAGAGGACGAAATTAAACTATTAGAAATGATAGGAGCTAAACGTGGTTGTTTGCGTTCGGGAGGTATGGTTGATTTAGATCGTGCTGCGAAGATCTTATTAACTGAGTTTCGTTCAGCAACGATAGGCAATATAACTTTAGAAACACCTGAAATGATGGAACAAGAAATCATTGAAATGCTACAAATCCGTGAACAAAAACAAGCCAAGAAATTAGAGCGGAAAAATAAGCGTCATAGCTCTAGGCAAAATAACCAACAAACGGAAAGTTAATAATCAAGAACAATCTAAATAAGAATGATTTGCATTTAGTTTAGTGTGTGTCTATAATCACTCCATGTTTAATTTTATACATGGTGGGATTTATCATGACATTCAAAAAAACGGCATTAGCATTCAGTTTAATGACTGCAATTGGTGCAGCTCAAGCTGCAACACCTAGCAATGAAGAAATTTGGCAAATGTTGCAGAAAATGCAACAACAAATGGCTGAAGTTCAACAACAAAATCAAGCATTAAAAGCTGAAAACCAAACTTTAAAAAACAAGGTTGATGCAACAGAGCAGACAGCACGTGAAGCAAGTGCAACAGCTGAAGCATTGGCCGTGGCAACTGAAGAAGCTGTCAAAACCGCCAGTTTCAATGCAAATAAAACGTCAATTGGTGGTTATGGTGAGCTGCATTATAATAATTTAGAAGGCAAGAACGGCGCTTCTGACTTAGATGAAATGGATTTCCATCGTTTTGTATTATTCTTTGGCCATGAATTTAACGATCGTTTACGTCTATTCTCGGAGTTAGAGCTAGAACATAGTATCGCTGGTGATGGAAAGGGCGGTGAAATTGAACTTGAACAAGCTTATCTTGAATACGATATTAACAATCAACACCGAGTGAAAGGTGGTTTATTCTTAATGCCAGTCGGTATTATTAACGAAACCCATGAACCAGCAACATTCTATGGTACAGAACGCAACCCAGTAGAGAAAAACATCATCCCGGCAACATGGTGGGAAGGTGGTGTGATGTTCAGTGGTCAATTGGCACAGGGCTTTAGTTATGACATTGCTGCAACATCAGGACTAAGCGCTAAAGATTCAAAGTATAAAATCAGAGATGGGCGCCAAAAAGTTTCTGGCGCTAATGCAGAAAACTTTGCTTACACTGGCCGTTTAAAGTGGACAGCCATTCCTGGTATTGAGTTAGCAGCTACAGTAAATTATCAAGAAGAGTTTGGTCAAGAAAACTCCAACGGATTTATGGGCGATGCTGGAAGCGCCACTTTATTTGAAACACATGCTGTTATTGAGCAAGGTAATTTTGGCTTACGAGCTTTATATGCAACTTGGGATGTTGATGGTAGTGGACCAAAAGCTTATGGTTCTGATGAGCAAACAGGTTGGTATATTGAGCCGTCTTATCGTATCAATGAGAACTTTGGAGTTTTCGCTCGTTATAACGAATGGGATAACCAAGCAGGTAATTCTACAGACAGTGAATATGAACAAATCGACCTAGGTGTAAATTGGTGGCCGCACAAAGATGTGGTTGTCAAAGTGGACTACCAAGACCAAGATGCACCAGCAGGTAAAGAGCAAGATGGTATCAACGTTGGTTTAGGCTATCAGTTTTAAGCTAGTAACATCAGACGAATGGGAACAGTGATTTGAGCAAAATTTTCAAACTACAATTTATCGTATTGATAGGATTGATGTTGAGTTCAATCACTGTTTCTGCTCGTGGCGTTTATCAAACGGATGAAGACTTTTTGTCAGAGGTATTTGCTGACAGCGTACCTAAAAGCCAAGTTGTATGGCTTAAAGGTGAGTTACGTCAGTCACTTTCGGATATTTTAGGTCACGACTATAACGGATTAAGAATTCGTTATTGGCGAGATCAAAACAAAAGTGTTTGGATTTTAGAAGAAATTGGTAAAGAGCAACCCATTACATTTGGTGTTGTTATTTCTAAGCAAAAAGTTGAAGCAGTTAAAGTTTTAGCATTTCGCGAAAGTCGCGGTGATGAAATTCGACATCCCGCATTTACCCAACAATTTGAACAGGTTACACTTGATGGTAACAAGCTTGATCGTCAAATTGACGGCATTTCAGGCGCAACCTTATCAGTTTGGGCTATGACTTCAGTGGTTAGAATGGCATTATATCTGGACAAATTTACCTCATCATAGAACACATATCATGAATCGCAGAATGCGAAGAATACATAGGATCTTGGGTGCTACAATTGCATTATTTGTATTAATGTTGGCATCAACAGGGATCCTACTTAATCACACTTCAGATCTAAAATTAGACCAACGTTATCTGACTTGGGACTGGTTACTATCACATTATGGTGTTACCGAGCTCCAACCGGATGCAGTATTTCTGATTGACAATAAAGTCATTTCTCAATTTGGTCAGCAATTATTTGTTGATGCGACGCCAGTATTACAAGAATCACGCCCTCTAAAAGGGGGTGTTAGTCAGGGAGAAACATTTGTTCTTGCAACGGATGAAGCCTTACTCATTTTTACAGCAGATGGCGAGTTTGTTGAAAAAATGACAAGTTCAAGCGGTGTGCCTGCAATGATTCAGAATATCGGTTTATTTCATGGTGATCCTGTTGTTCAAACGCGTGATGGCCTATGGCGAAGTGATTTCATGTTAGAGCAATGGGAGAAACTATCACTTCAAGGTGTGGGCTGGAGTGTAGCTCAATCAATGCCAGATAGTGTTGCCGAGCAATTACAACACTATTTCCATGGTAAAGGTATATCGGTTGAGCGTGTTGTGCTTGATATACATAATGGCCATATTGTTGGTCAATATGGACCTTGGTTGTTGGATGGTATAGGTGCATTGCTCTTAATCTTGTCATTAACCGGTATTTGGATGTGGGCAAAACGTCTTGGTTAATATGAAATGAGAAATACAGCGTTTCCATTTCTGCCTAAAGACTTTATTCAGACTAAAGAAGGTCTTATTTTTGCTGTTGTTTGTTATCAACCACAAGATAATAAAGTAGGTTGTTTTCTGCGTTATGTTGCTGATGGGCAAGGCTGGAAAAAAGTCGATACTGAACAAGCAAACTCATTATTACAAACACAGTACCCACAGTATCTTTATAAGTCATCTCAATTTGATACAGCCTTTCATGCTGTTGCACCTAGCGACATCGTTCAACATTTTCAGCCAGAACAGAAACTTAAGCAGCTTATTCAACAGCCACCTAGAGATGATATTGCACAAAAACTGCGCAAATTAATGGTGATCTTGCTACATTATGGTGCGAATGGTGATAACCTAGGCCTAACGGGTTCCATGTTAATCGATCAACATCGGGCTTCATCGGACATTGATTTGGTTGTCTATGGAAGAGATAATTTTCATCTAATGCGGCAAGCGATTCAACAGGCTATAGCTGACAAAGCATTATCGCAATTAGATAGTACTTTGATGCAAGACAACTATGAGCGACGGGCAGCAGAGTTAAGTTATAGTGAATTTGCATGGCATGAATATCGCAAGTTTAACAAGGCAGCCATTGAGGGCACTAAATTTGATATCGGTATGGTTTGTTTATGGGATGAACTTGAAGTGGACACTAATCAATATCAAAAACAAGGAACACGTACATTTAAAACCAAGGTGATTGATGATCACCGCGCATTTGATTTTCCCGCCTTATATCTTGTAGATGACGAGATGACACCTGACATTGTGTCATTTACTCACACCTATGTAGGCCAAGCGAAAAACAATGAATTGATTGAAGTATCAGGTACCGTGGAATATAACATTGCTACGGGTCAACGTCGGCTGATTATAGGATCAACTCGAGAAGCCGAAGGCGAATATATTAAGGTGTGTAGATAAATGACTTCAGTAGAAACAGCCGCTAAGGCTGATATTGGGTTAGTAGGATTGGCTGTAATGGGCCAAAACCTTGTGCTAAACATGAACGATCATGGTTTTACCGTTGCAGTGTATAACCGAACTACTAGTAAAGTCGATGAGTTTCTTGAAGGGCCAGCTAAAGGCACTAATATCATTGGCTGTCATGACTTGAAAACATTTGTAGAAAGCTTAAAGGCACCGCGTCGTATTATGTTGATGGTTAAGGCCGGTCCTGTGGTTGATAGCTTTATTGATCAGCTAGTGCTGTATCTTGATCATGGTGACATCATTATTGACGGTGGCAACTCGCTCTACAATGATAGTGATCGTCGTACTCATGAATTGCATCTAAAAGGTATCTTATTCATAGGTAGTGGAGTCTCAGGTGGTGAAGAAGGTGCGCGATTTGGACCTTCGATCATGCCCGGTGGTAACCATGCAGCTTGGCCTGCTGTAAAACCAATTTTCCAAGCGATAGCTGCTCAAGTTGATGGCGAACCATGCTGTGATTGGGTTGGCAATGATGGTGCTGGTCACTATGTGAAAATGGTGCATAACGGTATTGAATACGGTGATATGCAGTTAATCTGTGAAGCTTATCAGCTTATGCGGGAAGGTTTAGGCATGACTGGTGATGAAATTCAGGCTGTCTTTGCTGAGTGGAATGATGGCGTACTTGACTCTTATCTTATTGAAATTACGCGTGATATTCTTGCCGTTAAAAACGAAGATGGCGAATTATTGATCGACGATATTCTTGATACAGCGGGGCAAAAAGGTACAGGTAAATGGACTGGTATGAATGCCCTAGATTTGGGTATTCCACTAACCTTAATTGGTGAAGCAGTATTTGCACGCTGTTTATCAGCGCGTAAAGATGAGCGTGTTACAGCATCAAAAGTATTACCAAAATTAGCCGCAGACTTTAGTGGCGATAAAAAAGAAATGGTAGATGCCATTCGAGACGCGTTATATGCATCGAAAATTATCTCATATGCCCAAGGCTATATGTTGATGCGTGAAGCTGCGGACACCTATGGTTGGGAATTAAACTATGGTGGTATAGCTTTAATGTGGCGTGGTGGCTGCATTATTCGTAGCCAATTTTTGGCTAATATCCGTGATGCATTTACGATTGATCCACAACTACAAAATTTATTGTTAGATCAGTTCTTTATTGATGAAATTACAGCAGCACTCCCAGGCTGGCGTAAAGCCGTTGGTACGGCTATTTCACTTGGCGTACCAGTACCGACCTTTAGTAGTGCATTATCATTTTATGATGGTTACCGTAGTGAACGTTTGCCGGCTAATTTATTGCAAGCACAACGTGATTATTTCGGCGCCCATACCTATGAACGATTGGATAAACCGCGCGGTGAGTTCTTTCATACAAACTGGACTGGTCGTGGTGGTGATATTTCGGCAACCAATTACGACGTTTAATATAGATTCGACAATAAAACATAAAAGACAGCCATTTTAGCCCTTATTTAGGCGTTTCTTTGATGATAGTGATCCATGACCCAAATCATGAATAGCTTTGATTACGTTTAATATTTATATGGCGTTTGAAAATTATATGCTAATCTTAGTCACTTGATTATGCAGGACATAGATTGGATGCTAGCTAATATTCTCAGGGGAGCGAAACAGCTAGTTACGCTGTTGTTCCTCTCAATTATTTCTACATTAACTTTGGCATCAGCTAGTTTAGCTGATGAAACCTTAGTTACCGACCTTGATAGTATCGGTACAAATCCTATCGGCCTAATCACATCTTATTATCAAGAAACTAACCAATCCTTGAGTTTAGAACAAGCCTTTGAAAGCTATTATCAGCAGCAGTTTCGGGCGGCAGAAGATGAGGTGTTAACCTTTGGTATAGGCCCTTCCCCAGTGTGGATTGCGTTTAGTATTGATAACAAACAATCAAGCAACCAACATCGTTTTTTTACTATAGATAAGTCATGGATTGATTCTATTGATATAACCGTAAGAAATCGCAAAACCGAGGTAATGAAACATTACCATGTTGGTGATAAAGTCCCTTTTTATGAACGACCTCAACAGACACGTAATTTTCAAGTAGATTTTGATTTGGCTCCTGGTATCACGGATGTCATGTTATATGTCAAAACGGCTGATTCGATGGTGTTACCTTTCCATCTACTTACTGAACACCAGCAGAAAAATAAGGATGTACTGTTACAGTATGGCTACGGACTAGTTTATGGCTATTTATTGGCTCTACTCATGTATAACGCAATGCTATATTTGGGGTTGAGAGATATTCGTTACCTGCTTTATAGCGCCTTATTAGCTAGTTTCGTAGCAGGTAATATTGCTTACACTGGTCATGGTTTTATGTGGTTATGGCCTAACTCTGTAGCCTTCCAGCTGTGGGGGCAGGCGCTATTTATGATTCTTTATGCAGGCTCTGGCTTGTTGTTTGCACTCTATTTTTTAGATATAAAGTCATTGTCGAGAAGGCTCTTTATAGGTGTCCTTGCTATTATTGCCCTTATTACTCTCATTTATATTTATACAGTCCTGACCGATAAACCAACCGCTTCTACAGTGCTTTCTTTTGTCTTTGTTTCATCTTATATGCTCGTCGCATTAGGATTGGGTTTTTATGCACTTTACTATCGACAATTGAACGCGATTTATTTCTTAAGCGCTATCGGCCTTGGCAGTGTTGGCGTGGGCATCACATCAATAGCTGCTTGGGGTGGAATGCCTTTTAATCTGATTACATTCCATGCCGCTGAGTTAGGTATGATTGGCGAAGCGACGTTATTGGCGTTGGCCTTATCCTTTCACTTTAGAACAGTGCAGGCACAGGGATTCTTGGCAGAAAAGATGGCGGGTATTGATCCGCTCACCCAACTTAATAATCGCCGTGGTTTTATGGCATTACTGGATAAAATCTGGCAAACAATTTGTCGACATAATCACCCCGCAAGTATTGTGATTATTGATTTAGATAATTTCAAAAATTTGAATGATACCTACGGACATGAAATTGGAGATGTGGCATTAAAAAATGTTGCTCATAGGCTAAGTCAGCATATACGTTCTGGTGACATAG
>JBFIJJ010000132.1:0-7207 GCA_041600795.1 Methylophagaceae bacterium
AGGCTGGATTGCCCGCAATGTGATAAAAACCTTGCGAGCCCAGATGTTTGACCATCTTATTACCCTGCCATCTCGCTTTTATGATCAAAGTAACTCAGGCCAATTAATGTCTAAGTTGTTATATGACGTTGAACAGGTTGCCGAAGCTTCAACTGACGCGGTATTAACACTTATTCGAGACAGTTTGACGGTGTTAGGCTTACTTGCTTGGATGGTTTACCTAAACGGTACCTTGGCTTTGATCATTTTGCTTACAGTGCCATTAATTGCGTTGATTATTATCAAAATCAGTTCACGTTTTAGAAAAATAAGCCAGAACATTCAAGGTTCTATGGGTGATGTTGGTCATATTTGTTCTGAGATTATCGAAGGCCAACGTGAAGTTAAAACGTTCGGAAGTCAGGCGTATGAAAGTAAACGTTTTGATATAACCAATCAGCAAAATCGTCAACAACGTATGAAGATGATTACAACAAATGCTATTAGCCAGCCGATTATTCAGTTCATCTCGGTATTAGGCTTATCAGGTGTTATTTATTTAGCAACCTTACCGGATATGCTTGAGCAAATTTCAGTAGGTAGTTTCATCTCTTTTGTAACAGCAATGTTTATGCTGTTAACCCCATTAAAAAGATTAACCAAAGTCAATGCCAAGCTGCAAGCAGGTATCGCAGCGGCTCAAAGTGTATTTAACTTACTTGATCAGGAACCTGAACAAGATAATGGTACTTTAACCATTGATCGAGCCCAAGGTGATATCCAATATAAACATGTCAGTTTTAGTTATGGTGGCAAAAACAAAACGGTACTCAATGATATTTCTTTTCATGCAAAACCGGGCCAAACAATTGCCTTTGTCGGCCATTCTGGCAGTGGTAAAACCACCCTAGTCAGTCTGTTAGCTCGTTTTTATGCAATTGAGTCAGGACAAATTGAATTAGATGGTATAGATATTAATCAATTAAGCCTGACTAACCTGAGACAGCAGATATCGCTAGTAAACCAAAATGTTGTGTTATTTAATGACACCGTAGCCAATAATATTGCCTATGGCCAAAAACAACATGTATCAAATAATGACATCATTGCAGCTGCAAAAGCAGCTCATGCATGGGACTTTATTGAGGCATTACCTGAAGGCTTAGCCACACGTGTTGGCCAAAATGGGGTGTTGTTATCCGGCGGTCAACGCCAACGCATTGCCATTGCTCGTGCTCTATTACGTGATGCGCCAATTCTAATTTTAGATGAAGCAACAGCATCCTTGGATAGTGAAGCAGAGCGGCATATTCAAGCAGCATTAGAACGTTTAATGAAACAACGTACGACCTTAGTCATAGCGCATCGCTTATCAACCATCGAAAAAGCAGATCAAATAATCGTGATGCATAATGGCCAAATTATTGAAACGGGCACACATACTGAGTTGATTAAAAAAGGTCAGCATTATGCTGAATTGCATCGCTTACAGTTTCAAGACAAAGCTGAAACCACAGCTGGAATATCGGCTTAAATCATGACTGATTTTTCAATCATAGTTTAAGATCACAATGAAATCGATTGTTGACAGCTGGTATCAACCTCACCCTATGCGTTGGCTATTGTGGCCATTGTCATTGTTATATCGGCTCATTGTTAGCATACGTAGACAACTCTATGTCAGCGGTGTGTTTAAACAACACCGACTACCAGTGCCAGTCATTATTGTTGGTAATATAACCGTTGGTGGTACTGGTAAAACACCTTTTGTGATCTGGTTAACCACACAACTAAAAAATGCAGGTTACCGACCCGGCATAGTGAGTAGAGGTTATGGTGGCCATGCACAACATTATCCTCAGCTTGTAGATAAAAACAGTGCTGCCACCGTTGTCGGTGATGAGCCAGTACTGATCCATCGCCATACAGCTTGTCCAATGGCCGTTGCTCCGGATCGCGTTGCTGCAGCAAGGCTACTAGTCGAACAGCACAATTGTAATATCATAATTTCTGATGATGGCCTGCAACACTATGCTTTGGCACGTGATATCGAAATCGTTATTGTCGATGGTCAACGACAATTTGGTAACCAACTTTGTCTGCCAGCGGGACCATTACGTGAACCGCTAAATCGGATAAACCAGAGTGATTTTATTGTATTTAATTCACCACTGAGCACCACTGATTTTGCAATGCAATTAGAACAAGGTTCAGCGGTAAATCTGGCCGACTCAGCACTGACAAAATCGCTCCATCAATTTAGTGGCAAAACCATTCATGCAGTTGCAGGTATCGGCAATCCTCAACGGTTCTTTGAGCAGTTACGTAAACAAAACATGTCAGTGATAGAACATAGTTTTCCTGATCATCATTCATTCAGCCAAACTGACCTTCAATTTAGCGATGATCTAGCAATACTAATGACTGAGAAAGATGCGGTAAAATGTCAGTCCTTTGCCAAAAGTAATATGTGGTTCATTCCCATTGAAGCCACAATTCACGGTAAACTCTTAGAACAACTTATTATTAAACTAGCCGGAACCCATTAATTATGGATAAAACCTTACTCGATATCCTCGCTTGCCCAAGTTGCAAAAGTGGCCTGCATTATAAAAAGTCACAACAAGAATTAGTGTGTCCTGCTTGTCGTCTAGCCTACCCTATTCGTGATGATATTCCGGTCATGTTAACTGATGAAGCACGTCAATTAGCTGATGATGAAGAGGCCTAAATGAGCTTCAAAATCGTTATTCCAGCACGGTATGCATCAAGCCGACTTCCTGGCAAGCCGTTATTAGACATTGCTGGCAAACCAATGATTCAACACGTTTATGAACGTGCCCAAGAAAGTCATGCATCAGAAGTCATTATTGCCACTGATGATCAACGCATTGAGCGTGTAGCTAGTCAGTTTGGGGCTGATGTATGTATGACGAATGCCAATCATCCTTCTGGCACGGATCGTTTGGCTGAAGTAGCCTCACTACGCGGTTTTGCTGATGATGACATTATCGTCAATGTACAAGGCGATGAGCCGTGCTTACCTGCGACTCTAATTAATCAAGTGGCAGATGACTTACAGCAACACGCTGATGCAGATATGGCGACCTTATACTGTCAAATAGAACAGGAAAAACAGGTATTTGATCCAAATGTGGTTAAGGTTGTGATGGATAGCCAAGGCTATGCTTTGTACTTCAGTCGCGCACCTATTCCATGGATGCGTGATCATTTCAATAAACAGTCGACCCTACCACCGGAACTACCACACTATCGCCATATAGGGTTATATGGTTATCGTGCAAGCTTTCTCAAACATTATTCTGAGCTGACGCCCTGCGTATTAGAACAAGAAGAATCGTTAGAACAATTGCGCGCACTTTTTCATGGTAAGAAAATACATCTTACTGCTGCAACAATAAGCAGTGGTCATGGTGTAGATACTGAAGAAGATTTAATTGCTGTGCGTGCGTTGCTTACAAATATCTAGTAGTAAGTGTTCTAAGCCAGCAGCAACTAAATCGCTATGTAGGCACCCTTCACCATCAAAAATAGACAGAATATGGGTAATAGGTACCGTTCTATGCCCTTCACCATATTGTGTTGCTTGAATATTCTTGTCTGATTTCAATACTTGCAACACAAGTTGACACCCATCAAGCAGTTCAATAATTTCGCACTGCTGATTTTGATAGGTCACCTGTTGACCAATAAGGGCCAACAGGTGATCAGATGAGAATTTATCCTTGGTTAACATCTTCTGTAGTTGTAGCCTTAGTAGTGGTTTGAGAAGCATCTTTCTTTTCACCACTATTATCTGCTGATGTGATATTTTTTTCTACCCCAGTGCTAGCACTAACTACATCACCACTATCGCTGTCTTTTTTAGGCGATGGACGGCGGCGGCGAGGTGCGCTAGTAGCTGTTTTGCCACGCTTAGGTTTAGGTTTGGCTTCGTTGTCAGTTGGCTTATTACCATCGACTTCCTTAACTTCCTGTTGTGGAATAGCGTTACCATTAATCTCAGGCTGTACCTCTTGTGGGATAGCATTGCCATCCACTTCTTTTTTCTCAGGAGGCAGACGATTACCCGCATCATCTGGAATAACTACTGCTACATCGTTCTCATTTTTAGGACGGCGACGGCGACCACCACGACGTGAACGTCTGGCATTATTATTTCGACCTTGTCCTTGCTCACCGCTTTCATCTTGAGTAGATTCAGGCTGAGATTGTGGTTTTTCAGCGGCCTGAACTACCTCTTTCACAGTCTCATTAGTTTGCTCTGGTTTTGGTTTACGCGGATTACGACGATTATTTCGATTACGTGGACGCTTATTAACATCGCGATCGCGTTCAGGCTGTTGTGCTGACGGAGCTTGTTCGGTTTCAGCTTTTTGCTCTGGCTCATCTGCAGCTTTACCTGACAACACATTTAATAGTCGTTTCAACAAGTTTGGTTTTTTCTCAACTACTTGCTCAACAGGTTTAATCACTGGTGGTGGTGCAGTTGGAGATACGCCTGTTACTGCTGCTTGTTCAACAACAGGTCTTTCTTTTAACGAAACCGGTACTTCTATCTCAGGTGTAACCATTAAGTGATGACTAACTTCAGCGCGATCACCACCATCTTTAATACGCTCAATATCATAATGAGGTGTATCAAGATGAGGATTAGGGATTAATAATAATTTCACGCCATGACGTCGCTCAATTACATCAAGTTGTACCCGTTTTTCATTAAGCATAAAGGTTGCAACTGGTACCGGTAATTGCACGATCAGTTTAGTAATATTGTCACGTGACGCTTCATCTTCAACCAAGCGTAATACAGCCAGACCCAGTGATTCGACACCTCGAACATGTCCCAAACCGGCACAACGTGGACATACTTCTTGATGCGCATCGCCTAAAGACGGACGTAAGCGCTGGCGTGACATTTCAAGCAAACCAAAACGAGATATACGGCCAACCTGAACCCGCGCACGATCAACTTTGAGATGATCTCTTAAACGATTTTCAACTTCACGCTGATGGCGGCTTGGGCCCATATCAATGAAGTCGATAACAACTAAACCACCTAAATCGCGAAGACGTAATTGACGAGCAATTTCTTCAGCGGCTTCTAGATTCGTATTAAATGCCGTTTCTTCAATATCTCCGCCTTTATTTGCTCTAGCAGAGTTAACATCAATTGAAATAAGCGCTTCGGTCGGATCAATAACCAATGCGCCACCGGAAGGCAGACGCACTTCATGACGGAATGCTGTCTCGATTTGGCTTTCAATATGGTAGCGCGTAAATAACGGTACTTTATCTTGATAAAGTTTAAATTTATTTAACTCATGCGGCATAACCATGCGCATGAAGTCATAACCTGTTTGGTAGACTTCTGGTGAATCTACTAAGATTTCACCAATGTCTTTACGCAAATAATCACGTAAAGCACGGATAATAATATTGCTTTCTTGGTAGACCAAAAATGGCGCTTTACGCTCTTGTGTTGCTTTATCGATCGCCATCCATAATTGCACCAGATATTCTAAATCCCATTGCAATTCTTCGGCTTGTTTACCAACACCTGCAGTACGGACAATCATGCCCATACCTTCAGGAATTTCTAAAGATCGTAGTGCTTCTTGTAACTCAGCACGGTCATCACCTTCAATCCGACGTGAAATACCACCAGCACGAGGACTATTCGGCATTAATACTAAATAACGTCCAGCTAAGCTAATAAAGGTTGTAAGCGCAGCCCCTTTATTGCCTCGTTCTTCTTTTTCAACTTGAATGACCAATTCTTGGCCGACTGACAATACGTCTTGCACGTTAATACGGCCAGACTCATTATCTTTTTTATCATGTTGTTTAAAGTAGCTTGGTGAAATTTCTTTAAGGGGTAAGAAACCTTGTCTTTCAGAGCCATATTCAACAAAAACAGCTTCTAAACTCGGTTCAACTCGGGTGATTTTACCTTTGTAGATATTGCCTTTTTTTTGCTCCCGAGAAGGAACGTCAATATCCAGATCAAACAAACGTTGGCCATCGACCATCGCTACGCGCAACTCTTCTTCGTGTGTTGCGTTAATTAAAATTCGCTTCATGCATTAACCTCATAATTGAGGCTCTCACGCTGGCTAATCCTTTTTAAACAAGGACTTAAAAAGTCAATTCTGACTTATACAGGACGACATTGCCCATCACTGCAATTAATAGTTCAACACGTCTTAGATATGCGCATTGTTTTCCCCTATCGTGTGGTTTAGCACCGTATTCAGCACTTTTGATTTAACCACTGTCGCAATAATGTGCTGCGACTTACTTCTCAGTATCAGCGCTTCACCCCCTGGTGTAGCTGGCCGGATACCTACATTTTATTAATTACTTGTCACTGTCCTGTCTTGTACATTTATTGTTTCTTTATAACCAAGACGTGGGAACCACTTAACTTCATGCTCATCATTTTCGAGCACCAAATCACGTCTGACCAGTGTCAAACGCTTCTTTCAAAACTTTGGGGGGCAGATGCCGCCTCGACTTCTTAATTGCGAAGGCGCGACTATGCCAAATTCAGGTTTAACTCAACAAAAGTCGGTATACTTGACTCTTTATTAAATAGACCACCGACTGAATATAACAGTCTGGCGCACTATCAGCAATATAATTCTGACTTTTTATGACATCTGCAAACAATACACCTCCACCTTCGGTCCAATTCATTGATATAACAGCTGCACAAGCAGGCCAACGTATTGATAACTTTTTACTCACCTTGGAAAAAGGAGTGCCAAAAAGTCGAATCTATCGTGCAATCCGTAAAGGTGAAGTCAGGGTTAATAAGGGGCGAATCAAACAAACTTATAAGTTACAAGCTGGTGATAATCTTCGTGTACCGCCACTTCGTGTTACAGAAGACACAACACCAACCACCGTCAATGATCATCTTCGCCAACAACTAGAACAGTGTGTTTTATTTGAAGATGATGACCTATTGGTCTTAAATAAACCTACCGGACTAGCGGTTCATGCTGGCAGTAATATAAATCAAGGCGTAATTGAAGCATTGCGTGTAACACGCTCTGAACTACCTTATCTTGAACTGGTACACCGTCTTGATCGTGACACGTCAGGCTGCTTATTGCTCGCAAAAAATCGAGATGCTTTGCTTAATCTACAAAATCAAATGATTAATCATGATTTAAACAAGCGTTATCTTACTATCGTTAAA
>JBFIJJ010000133.1:0-7122 GCA_041600795.1 Methylophagaceae bacterium
AGTGTGCTTAAATCACTGACGGCATATCAAATGTACCGTCGTGAAATGAGATTGCGAGTACGTCGCCCCGATGTTTTGAAGTTTTTACTGCACGAACAAAGTTTCCCTCGTGCTTTTAACCATACATTAGAGGCGGTTAAAACCTGTGTTGAAGCGTTACCTCATAATGAACAAGCACTCAATTTAGTTGAAACACTCAAAAAACAGCTACTCAGTGCCAAACCTGACGAGTTGAAACAAGAGAAGCTACATGAATTCATTGATGAGCTACAACTAGGTTTAGTGAATATCAATAATTGTATTTCTGAGACCTATTTTTAATTGGTTCGATCCTAGATGTCGGCACCAGCATGGGTATAACTAATTTAAATTGCACTCTAATAGCGCAGAGATTTACCTTCATAGTATCAAGATATGAGCGCTTACACTGGTGGCTTAAGTCTTGCTAACGAGAAGATATTGATTCTGTTGCAGGGTTTCCATTAGCAAAAGGAAAAGACTTTCTATTGGATGTGATAGGCTCAAAACAAAAAGGGCTCAAACAAATATTCTCAAGTGCATCTGAACATTCGTCATTGATCGAAGAAGATGTGCAACGGTTTGATGATTTCTTCATGAAACAAAATATTGCAGAGCTAACTGAAGCTGCAGGTGTAGAAGAAAATTTACAACTATTACAAGCACAAGGCGAGCGATAATATGACGATCAAAGTTGCACTTAATCACAAAACTAAACATAGCTATGATCAGCCGATTCAGTTAACGCCGCACATTTTCAGACTGCGTCCAGCGGCACATTCTCGTACACCTGTCACCAGTTATTCACTCAAAATTACGCCAGAAAATCACTTTATCAACTGGCAACAAGATCCATTCGGTAATTATCAAGCACGGGTTGTATTCCCTGAAAAGACCACCGAATTATCGATTGAAGTTGATCTGATTGTTGAAATGACAGTGATCAATCCACTGGATTTTTTCTTGGAAGACTATGCTGAGAACTATCCGTTTCAATACCCAGAACAACTACTCAAAGAATTATCACCTTATCTCGAAATAAATGAAGACGGTCCCAAACTCACTGCCTTTATAGCGACCATCTCACGAGATAAAGCTGCGATCGTGACCTTTTTGTCCAATATTAATCAACAGATAAATAAAACCATTAACTACAGCATCCGTATGGAAGCAGGTGTACAAACATGTGAACAAACCTTAGAAAAAGCATTAGGCTCTTGTCGTGATTCAAGTTGGTTATTGGTACAAGTTTTACGTCATCTAGGCCTAGCAGCACGCTTTGTTTCTGGTTATTTAGTGCAATTAACCTCTGATGTTAAAGCATTAGATGGCCCTTCTGGCACTGAACACGATTTCACCGATTTACATGCCTGGGTTGAAGTCTATATACCTGGCGCGGGTTGGATTGGCCTTGATCCTACCTCCGGGTTATTTGCTGGCGAAGGCCATATCCCACTAGCATGTACCGCCGACTATGTTAGTGCGGCGCCAGTAACAGGTGCCTATCTCGGTAAAGCTAATTCTACATTTGAGTTTAGTAATAAAGTCACTCGGATCTATGAAGATCCTCGCGTGACCAAACCTTATACTGAAAAACAATGGCAAGACATCGAACAGCTTGGTGAGAAAATTGATGCTGAATTAGTTGAAGGTGATGTTCGTTTGACCATGGGCGGCGAACCGACTTTTGTTTCAATCGACAATATGGATGATCCGCAGTGGAATACCGAAGCGGATGGTCTAGAAAAACGAGAATTAGCAAGCAAATTAGTGCGGAAATTGCGCGATGCGTTTGCTCCCGGCGGCTTACTCTATTTTGGACAAGGTAAATGGTATCCTGGTGAAGAATTGCCTCGTTGGCAGTTAGCCTGTTTTTGGCGAAAAGATGGCCACCCTATCTGGAAAAATCCCGATCTATTAGCCGAAGAAACCAAAGACTATGGTCTCACCTTAGCTGATTCAAAAAAATTCATTCATGAGTTAGCTAAACATCTTGGCTTAAAAGGCACGCATATACTCAAAGGCTATGAAGATCCACTTTATTACATTCAGCAAGAGGGGCTATTACCCAAAAATATCACATTAGATCACCGTGACTTAAGTGATGATCTAGAACGCAAACGCCTAAATAAAGTGTTATCTGGTGATCTAGGAGCGCCTGTTGGCTATGTATTACCCTTATTCTGGAATCATCATGCGTGGGATAGCACTGTCTGGGAATTTCGTAGGGGAAAACTGTTTCTGATACCTGGCGATTCAACAATGGGGCTTCGCCTGCCTCTAAATAGCCTACCGTGGGTGCCACATGATGAACGAGAACATCCACAAGAACGCTCTTTATTCGAACATATTGAACCATTGGGCGATATTGATTCAGAAGTCAGTCGTCGCTATAGCACCAACAAAGAACAGCCCGATCATCCTAATCAAATGGAAGTGGCTGAAAGGCTGACATGGATCCCACACACAGCATTATGTGTAGAGGCTCGCCACGGTCGACTTCATGTGTTTATTCCACCCACCACCGAATTAGAACATTATCTGGATATTATCGCCTCTGTTGAAGCAACCAGTATCAAGCTGGACATGCCAGTTATCATCGAAGGCTACCAGCCACCACATGACTTACGCCTAACGCGTCTACCCGTAACACCCGATCCTGGCGTAATTGAAGTTAACATTCATCCAGCAAGTAATTGGCAAGAATTAGTTCACAATACTAAAACATTATACGAACAAGCCCGTTTAACACGACTTGGCACTGAAAAATTTATGCTTGATGGTCGCCACACGGGAACAGGTGGTGGTAATCATGTCACGCTTGGTGGCATAACACCAAGTGACAGTCCTATTCTTCGTAGGCCAGATCTACTTCGAAGTCTGGTCACCTATTGGCAGCATCATCCTGCATTATCTTATCTGTTTTCAGGTCTATTTATTGGGCCAACCAGTCAGGCACCACGTGTTGATGAAGCGCGTAATGATAGTTTGTATGAACTTGAGATTGCCTTCCAACAAATGCCTGAAGGCGAAGTGCCTGCACCATGGTTAGTCGATCGCCTATTACGCAATTTGCTGGTGGATATGACCGGTAACACCCATCGTAGCGAATTTTGTATTGATAAACTGTTTGCTCCGGGCGCTGAAGCTGGCCGCTTAGGGTTACTTGAGTTGCGTGCTTTCGAGATGCCGCCTCACGCTGAAATGAGTTTGATGCAAATATTGCTACTTCGTACCCTCGTTGCATGGTTCTGGAAAACACCTTATACCAAACCATTAATTCATTGGGGTACCCAGTTACATGATCGATTTATGCTACCTCATTTTGTTGCCAGTGATATCAATGATGTTGTTGGCGATTTACAACGAGCAGGCTATGACTTCAAACCTGAATGGTTCGCACCGTTTCTAGAATTCCGTTTTCCAATTTGTGGCAGCATACAGGTTAATGATCTCCAACTTGAAGTTCACACAGCGATCGAACCATGGAATGTCTTAGGTGAAGAAATAACCAGTAGCGGTATGGCTAGATATGTTGATTCATCAGTAGAACGATTACAGGTTAAGCTGACAGGGGCAATCGGCGATCGTTATATTGTCACGTGCAATGGCCGTCGTGTTCCGTTGAGACAAACTAATACTCAAGGTGTCATGGTAGCAGGAGTTCGTTATCGCGCTTGGAACCCACCATCGGCATTGCATCCAACGATTGGCGTGCAGGCTCCATTAGTGTTTGATATTTTTGATACGTGGAATGGCCGTGCAATTGGTGGCTGTACCTATCATGTTAGCCATCCTGGTGGCAGAAACTATGACACCTTACCGATTAATGCTAATGAAGCCGAAGGACGTAGGATTAGTCGCTTTACTAAAAATGGTCATACACCCAGCTCAGAAGCGCAAGAAACACCGATAGAAGAAATAAATCATGCTTATCCGTTCACGCTTGATTTGCGCTGGAATGCTATCTAAAGCAGAGCTAAATCACTGCATGAACAGCAAAAATAGCATACCTACTTCGGATAATGCATACTTCCGTTTTAGATCTAAAAACATTATATTGATGCAGTTTAGACCGAGAACGCTTCTGTTCTTAGTTTTTTAAAGATAAAACGCATAGATAAATCAACGATGATTTTGCCAAGGATTGGTAGCCTCAAAATGAGGTTACATCAAATTTCTATCGTGATTAAAAAGTTTATGTAGGAAAGATTATGACGTATTGTTTAGCATTAAAATTAAATGAAGGTATGGTGTTCGCTTCGGACTCCAGAACCAATGCTGGCGTCGATCAAATTGCTTGCTTTAAAAAAATGCGTACCTTCGCCAAAGAGGGAGATCGCGTTATTGCCACAATGAGTTCCGGTAATCTATCTATTACTCAAAGTGCAATCAATCTGCTTGAGCAAAAGGGCAGTGATCCTAATGTGCCTAATATCTGGAATGCAAAATCACTGTTTGATGTTGCAACGTTATTGGGTGAATGTCTTCGTGAAGTGCGTAAGGACTGCGAGTCCTATCTGGCACAAAGTGCAATCAACATGGGTGCGAATTTCATCATGGGCGGTCAAATAAATGGGGAACCACCCCGTTTGTTTTTAATCTATGCTGAAGGTAACTTTATTGAAGCCACTGAAGAGACACCTTTCTTTCAGATCGGTGAAACCAAATATGGTAAACCTATCCTAGACCGCTTTATTCAAGCCGATACCCCATTAAATAATGCTATCAAATGTACCATCGTTTCGTTTGATTCGACTATGCGCAGTAATGTCTCAGTTGGTCTGCCGATAGACTTGGTCAGCATCAAAAAAGATAGTTTGTGCTTTGATTCTGAACATCACATTACAGAAGATGACCCTTATTTTTCAGATATCAGTAGTCAATGGCGTGATGGCTTAAAAACAATATTTGATAAATTGCCCGAACCGCATTGGGTTCCTGAAAATAATCAGTAAATAGTCGTTGCCAGACTGACTTTGGTCGAGCCGCTAGCTGCAACCAACATCTTGTAAATTTGGGAAATTAACCATGTGGCTTCGTACTGAATGTGACATCACCTTTAATGTAAGTATTCCCACCCCGTTTATCTTAATGCTGCGACCACGCAATGGCATGCATCAATGGGTTGCCCGTGAGTCCTATACCATAACGCCAACTGTCCCAGTTGTTGAGTTTACCGATGATTATGGCAATCTCTGTCAACGCTTGATCGCTCCTGTAGGTGAATTTTCAATTCATACGTCAGCAGATATTTTGACAACAAATGACAACAAGGCTGATTTTGGCGCCCCATTTGAAGAAGTTCAAAATTTACCGAGCTCGGTTCTGACTTACTTATTACCATCACGCTATTGTGAGTCGGATCGTTTTGTGGATTTAGGCCAACAGATCGTTGCCGGATTAACACCGGGATATGACCAAGTTGCTGGTATTGAATCATGGATCAGACAAAACATTCGGTTCAATCCTGATTCTCCACATTTCCAGCTTTCTGCTGTTGAAGTAAATCAACAAGGACAAGGTGTCTGTCGGGAATTGGCTCACTTAGGCATAGCCTTATGTCGCAGCTTATGTATTCCAGCACGCATGGTTGTAGGATTTTTGCATGGCTTAGAACCTATGGACTTTCATGCTTGGTTTGAAGCTTATATCAACGGACGCTGGTATGCATTTGACCCAACTCAAACTAATCCATTTGGTGAACGCGTGACCGTAGCCTATGGTCACGACGCGGCTGATGTTGCAATATTTAATCAATTCGGCCCAGCCTTATATCCTGAAATCATGAATGTTCGTGTTACTGAATTAGAATCAGCACCCTCTTAACGATTTCAATCTGTGTTACTAAGGCCACAGCTAATGTGTGACGTATCGAAGTCCAATATTGTTGGCTTACTAGAGTCGACCAAAACCTTTGGACATTCTTGTTTTGATAGCGATGTCATTATGGCTACGCTTTGGGCAGAAACCTAAACACGTTTTAAGTTTTACCCGTGCAATAACATACCCGTTCTAGATCATCCTTGTTAATTAGATATGACGGGGCGGCTTACCATATATTGTCGTCAATGCTTTTTTAGCTTGTTCTTGCTGATAACGTGCGGTTTCACTTTGTAATACATGCACCGCCATACCAGACATCCAACGTGGTTTTCGACTAAATCTGTTATCTAAACCTAAAGCGAGAGAATCTTTTTTTATATCTTTATCGACGATACTATTCATTTTCTTTATCCCATCTATCTAAGTTATTTCCGTATTTAGACCCAAATTTAAGATTCGAGCCCGAGTTTAATAATCACACATCAACAGTCAAATTACATTGATCTGGATCACTGAAAATGGAGTCTAGTAAATTAGTATTAAATTTGGCTTACAGAATAATGAATGTTTTATGACAGTGTTGCTATCATCCGTGATCATGGCTATTTTTGGCTGCGATCCACTGTGACATATACTTGGTGCTATACATTGAATGATGTCTTAGCATACTGCCGGTAAAATTGGCTAAACGATGCTGCTCTAGTGTTTGCTCAACCTGCAAAATTTTTGTAATGACGTTGTTAGCGTGGACATCACCGTCATAACATGACCGTAACAATTTAACTGTATTGCTTTGCGCTTCTGTCCAAGCATCTTCATTGCTATATAGTTGAACTGCTGCCTCAACAAAATCGCTATTATCACTAACGATCCTCCCAGGCCATGGTTCACTTTGATGCATACCTTCACTACCAATCGGTGTGGTGACACTGGGAGTTTGCATGATCATGGCATCTAATAATTTACCTTTTATACCTGCGCCAAAACGCAACGGTGCCAAACACACCCTAGTCTGTTCCATCACGGTGAATGCATCATCTACCCAACCTTTGATCAAAAACCCATTCTTTGGATTATGTAATGCGGTTGCTTTGGGGGGTGGATAGGAACCATATATGTGGATCTCGGCTTCTGGTAGCCTTTTTCTAATTTCTGGCCAAAGTGTTTGTAATTGCAAAACAGCATCCCAATTTGGCGCATGACGAAAATTACCAATGGTCATGAAATGCTGTCGTTCTGAAAAACCGAGGGTGCTAGTAGGACAGCTAGCGAGATCCA
>JBFIJJ010000134.1:0-7121 GCA_041600795.1 Methylophagaceae bacterium
ATCGTTGTTAATAAAAGCCCAAGTGTCTGTCGAATTTATCTGCCACCTGATGTTAATACCTTATTATCGGTGGCGAATCATTGTTTACAAGCAGAAGACTATATCAATGTCATTGTTGCGGATAAGCAAAAACATTTCCAATATCTTGATATGGATGAGGCAATAACACATTGCACTAAAGGCTTAGGGATCTGGGAATGGGCCAGCTCAGATCAAGGTGTAGAACCTGATGTGGTTATGGTGGGGTGCGGTGATGTGCCAACACAAGAAAGTCTGGCTGCAATTTGTTTATTAAAAGAGTATTTTCCCGATTTAAAAATACGTTTTATTAATGTGGTTGATTTGTTCAAATTAATGCCGGAAAAAGAACACCCACATGGTTTGTCGGATACGGATTTTGATAGTTTATTTACCAAAAATAAACCGGTGATCTTTAACTTCCATGGCTATCCTTGGTTGATTCATCGCCTAGCCTATCGACGTACCAATCATAAAAACTTCCATGTAAGAGGTTATAAAGAAAAAGGCAATATCAATACGCCATTTGAACTTGCGATTCGAAATGAAATTGACCGGTTTAGCTTGGCAATTGATGTGATTGATCGTATTGATGAATTACAGCAAATTGGTGCTCATGTGAAACAAACATTACGTGATAAGCAGATTGAATGTAGTCAATATGCCTACCAATATGGTGTTGATAAACCCGAGATTGCCAATTGGACTTGGCCTGTGCAAGATAACATCAAGTAATCACACGAGTACAAACATCAATGAATGATGACGCTATGTCTGAACAATTAATACTAGTAGTTAATACGGGTAGCTCATCGATCAAATACAGTTTATTTCATTTGCCTGAAGAATCATTACTTATTCATGGTGAAATCAGTGGCTTAGGGTCTGAACACAAAAAACATTGCATACATTTGTATGACTCAGCTCAACTAACCGTGGTGGTTGAAGATGACAACATAGAATTTGAAACCCATGAGCAAGGAATAAAGGCGGTTATTGATGCGTTGTCACGATTTAATGAGTCAGTGAGGCCAATATCATTATCAGCAATTAGTCATCGATTTGTTCATGGAGGAGAAGCGTTTATCGCACCCGTATTGGTTGATAAGGATGTAGTCTTAAAATTGGAAACTTTAACGCATCTCGCGCCATTACATAATCCTAGTAATTTATTAGGCATTACTTTTTGCCACGATCTTTTGCCTGATATTCCACAAGTCGTCGTTTTTGACACGGCCTATCATCAAACATTGCCAGATTATGCTTATCGTTATGCCATTCCAGAAGCATGGTATCTAGACCATAAAATTCGTCGATATGGCTTTCATGGGCTTTCACACAACTATGTCGCTCAACAAGCGGCAAAGTTATTAGATAAGCCAATTGAGACGCTTAATGTAATAAGTATGCATTTGGGTAATGGCGCTAGTATGTGTGCAATAAAGCAAGGCAAAAGTATTGATACATCAATGGGATTCACGCCATTAGAAGGTTTGGTGATGGGCAGTCGAAGTGGTGATCTTGACCCATCCATTCCACTGTATATTCAACAAGCCTATGGACTAACTAACGAACAAATTGAACATAGTCTCAACTACGATTCTGGATTAGTTGCCTTAGCTGGGACTAATGATGTTCAAGATCTACTCGAACATGAACAAGCAGGTGACCACAATGCCAAGCTAGCGTTAGACATTTATATTTATCGGATCCGTAAATATATTGGTGCCTATCTGGTCGCTTTGGGTCAGGTTGATGCCATAATCTTTACAGCAGGAATAGGCGAACATTCTGCTGAAATTCGCATGCGTTGTTGTCGTGATCTCGAACAATTTGGGATAACGCTAGATAGTGAATGTAATAAGCAAACGCTATCTCAGGCAACAGTTATTAATGGGGCTGATAGTGTAATTAAAATCTTGGTAATACCAACAAACGAAGAATTACAGATTGCTCACGAGACTAAACGTTTACTGTCAGAAACAAATCATTAGCTAACACAGACTTTATTTCGACCGGTTTCTTTCGCTTCATACAGTGCTCCATCAGACAAATTTAGAAGAACATCTATATTATCGTCATCTGACATCAGTGAGCTAACGCCAATTGATACCGTGAATTGAATTGGTAGTCCGCCGTATTCATTTGGTACTTTGGCATCATCAAGAATTTTTCTGAGACGTTCGGCAACGACGACTGCCTCCTCCAGATCGGTTTCCGGCAGTAATATTGCAAACTCTTCGCCACCAATTCGGCCAATGATATCAATGTTACGTAAGGTTTGTTTACAGATTTTAGCCATTTTCTTGAGAACGGCATCACCGGTTTTGTGGCCATAGGTATCATTGATACGTTTAAAGTAGTCTATATCAATCATCAAAATTGACAGTGGCTTCGAATAACGTTTTGTACGACTCAGCTCTAACTCTGCGAGTTCCATGAAATGGCCACGGTTATTTATGCCTGTAAGATAATCGAAATGTGCTTGACGCCTAAGTTCTTGCTCAAGTTGTTTACGTTCAGTAATGTCCTGAAAGAAGCCTCGAAGCTTACGTTCATCCGGATACATTCGGCCTATCGTATGTACCCAGCGATGATTACCTTTGTTAGTGAGTAGTTCAAGTTCAAGATCATAAGGTTCACCAAACTCAAGGGCACGACTCACAGCTTTATCTAGAAGATTTTTAGACTCAGGTAAATATTTGTCTATGCCATGTTTTAAGTTGATACCCAACGAAATATCATCAACTTCACGGATACGATAGACGCCCTCTGACCAAGATACTTTCCGTGTATCTATGTCGATTTCCCATGTACCAATTTTGCCAATTATTTCAGCTTCCCTAATCAAATCTCGGGCTTCTTTTAACTCGGTTTCAGTATCTCTAAGTTTTTTTAGGATCGTGCTAGGGTCTTCTGGATGTTCTTGATCTGTTTTTTTCATTAGTTCAGAAGCTCAAGTTCGATTAGCTTCATTTTGAAGCAAATATAAGCATTGCTCAAGTATCAAATTAATCAAGAAAAGGTGAATTTATGTGCAGTTATTCTAGGTTTTATTAATCCGTATTTTCGATTGATATCACACTAAGTCTATGTATGATTTAGATATAGGCTTTAAGCGCATTACTTAGTAGTTCGAAATCAATCGGTTTAGTTAGGTATTGTTCAAACACACCCTCGGCTTTCTTAATATCGTCAGGCATGGCATTAGCTGTTACAGCAATGATTGGCAGTTCAATGTGTTTTTGAAATTGCTTTATCTGTTTGGAAAGAGTTATGCCATCAATATCAGGCAAGTTAATGTCCATTAAAACAAGATCGTATGAGTTGTCAGATAAATTTTTTAAAGCAAGATCAGCTGTTTCCACTGCGTGTAGATGTATGGATGGGAACATTTTGAAATAGCTTTCCATCAGCTTTCGATTTTCGACGTTATCTTCTACATACAGGATATTACGTTTAGCAGATGATATGGGATTGAGTAACTTACTGTCTTGATTTGGTAGCTCATTCAGTTCAATGGCGCTTCCTAGACCAGACTTTTTGGGTACAGGTAACTCTACCCAAAAAGTCGTACCTTTTCCTTGTTGGCTAGAAAATCCAATTATTCCATCCATCAGTTCGACTAAGGTTTTTGTTACAACGAGTCCGATACCTGTACCTTCAATAGTTGATGTTTCTTGGCCTAAGCGGTCAAATGCAGAAAAAACTTTAGCTTGGACGGATTCAGCAATACCTATTCCTGTATCGCTGATACTGATTTTGAGTCGGTGATTGTTAGACTCGGACACATTAATTATCACACTACCATTATCGCGATTGTACTTTATGGCATTACTTACAAGATTTAATAAAATTTGTTTCAACTTAATTTCATCAGCCATTACATAGGCTTCGTTCAATATAGTAGCCTCTATAGAGATGTTTCTGGACTCAGTTAGTGGGAATAATAGTGAACGAACCTCTTCGACAACTTTTTTGAGTGCTATACGTTCAATGTTTATTGCTGTTTTCCCAGCTTCTATTGCCGATAGTTGAAGTACTTCGTTTATGAGTGTTACTAGATGTTTACCAGCATTGAGAATATGGTCAACGCTTATTTTTTGAGATTCAGTCAGAGGTACGTCATCATCAAGCATCAGTAGTTGGCTAAATCCTAGAATAGCATTGAGTGGAGTACGAAGCTCATGACTCATGGATGATAGAAATTCTGATTTGGCAAGATTAGCTTGCTCGGCGTATTCCTTTGCTGCTTGCAGTTCGATTTCTAACTGTTTTTGAGTTGATATATCTGTATGAATTCCCATCATCCGAGTAGGATTGCCAGCAGTGTTATGCGAGAGACTTTTTCCTCTAGCAAGAATCCATTTCCAGCTTCCATCCTTGCACTTCATGCGAAATTTATTTTCGTAAGATTTTGTTTCACCTTTGAGGTACGCTTTGACAAGATTAAGAGAGGACAGTTTATCTTCAGGATGTAACATCTCTTGCCAGTGTTTGAGGGTAAAAGGGGATAACTCTTGTTTGGTGTAACCTAACATTTCAGCATAAATATCTGAAACGACTACCTCACCAGAGTTAAGATCCCAATCCCAGACACCATCACCTGCACCGTCAATAGCTATGCTAAAACGCTCTTGTGTTTGTTTGAGATCGAGTTCAACTAGTTTTCGTTGATGAATACTCATAACTGTACCGAACATTTTTTCAGCATTGCCATGCTTATCATAAAATACAGAGCCTTTTTCAAGTAGCCAATGCACTTGACCTTGAGGATTTATTATTCGGTGTTCTATTTCATAGGGTTTACCATCGATAATGGACTCTTGGATAGCTTTTTCAACGGCAGCTAAATCATCAGGGTGGATATGTTTTATAAAGTTTTGATAACTAACTTCAATCTCACCTTCGGCATAGCCGAATAGTGGGGCGATACGTTCGGACCAAAACAGTTCCCCCGTTTTTATATTCCATTCCCACACACCGCTATTAGCACCATTTAATGCAATTTTTAGCCGTTGTTCGCTTTCTTTAAGCTTAGTTTCGGTTTCTCTACGTTCAGTTATATCGTGGTAACTTAACAATGCCCCGACAAATTGATTATTCTCAAATCGTGGAGCGATTATTAGTTCAATTGGAAACCCTGTACCGTCTTTGCGAATAAACCAATCAGTGCATTGTCGTGTTTGTTTGTCTTTTAATGTTTTAAAGACGGCACAGTCGACGTTGGAGTGCTCACTGCCATCTTCTTTGTGGTGATGGATGACATTATGAAGTCGTTGCCCTAACAGTTCGTGCTCTTCAAATCCTAGTGCATTACAAGCAGCAGGATTGATAAATTCGCAGTAACCATCTTGATCTAGGCCATGTATACATTCTTTGGTCGAGTTTAATAAAGCGAGGTGAGCTTCATCTTGTCTTTTGACATCAGTAATGTCAGTACGGTATGAAACATATTTATAAGGGATGCCAGATCCATCTGTAAATGGCGCGATAGTAGCTTTAACCCAATAATGTTCTCCAGATTTTTTACGATTACAAATTTCACCTGACCAGGTTTGGCCTGAAGCTATCGTTTTCCATAAGTCGTTATAGAATTCAGGAGAGTGTATGTCCGATTTGAGTAAGTTATGCTTTTTCCCTAATAATTCACTTCGACTATAGCCACTGATATCACAAAATTTATCATTGACGTACGTTATATAGCCTCGGCTATCTGTAGTACTAACAATGACATGTTGATTGAGTAAGTCCTGACTTTGTATTAGTTCGCTGTTCAAATCCATTTCTTTTGTACTCATAATAACGAATAACGACCGAAAATAAGGTTCGATATAAAATAACTTACAAAATATCAGGTTATTATGGTTTTGAAAACTGTTGTTGATGACGTATGTGAAATTATCTGAGTAAGATCTTATGCAGGTTTGGCTATAAATTTAAAGACAATAAAAAAGCCCCAGAAGTATGTACTTCTGGGGCTTAAATATTTATTGGCTCCTCAACCTGGACTCGAACCAGGGACCTGCGGATTAACAGTCCGATGCTCTACCAACTGAGCTATTGAGGAACAGAAAGATGCGTATGATAGAGGCTTGACCGAGGTTGGTCAAGCACTTCATTCATTTTTTTATCCAATAAACTCTGCAATGCGTGTTAATGCGTTTTCTAGGTTTTGTTCGCTGGTCGCAATTGACAGGCGCATATGATTTTTTAAACCAAATGCGGTACCTGGTACGACGGCAACACCCTTATCAACCAATAACGCTTCGGCAAAATCTAAATCATCATTAATGCCGGGCATTTTTTCTATCGCACCGCTGATGTTAGGGAAAACATAGAATGTGCCATCACTTTCTAATGAATCAATGCCGTCGATAGCATTCAGTTTCTTAACGACCATATCATGGCGTTTTTTGAATTCAACTAACATGGTTTGGACACATTGTTGATCACCATTTAACGCTTCAACGGAAGCTGCTTGTGAAATTGAGGTTGGATTTGATGTGCTTTGCGATTGAATTTTTTTCATCGCAGCAATGATTTCTGCAGGGCCTGCCGCATAACCAATACGCCAACCTGTCATTGAATAGGCTTTTGATACACCATTTAATACCAGTGTGCGGTCATATAAATCTGGGCAAGCCATCAGAATGTTGTAGAAACCTTCGTCTGTCCATAAGATATGTTCATACATATCATCGGTAGCAATGACGACATCTGGATATTTACGTAATACATCACCCAATGCTTCTAGTTGTTCTGGCGTGATTTTAAAGTGTTGATCTTGGCCAGCTTCAATAATAACTGGCACAGCATCAGCTAAAAGCACCATATCTGGATAAGAAACCCAATACGGTGCTGGAATAATAACTTCATCGCCAGCATCCAACATCGCTTGGCTTAAGTTGAAGAAACTTTGTTTGCCACCAACTGATACTAAAATTTGATTTGCTTGATAAGAAAGGCCATTATCGCGCAAAAATTTGTCGATAACAGCTTGTTTTAATTCAGCGGTGCCATCAACAGCAGTGTATTTTGTTTTGCCTTGATTGATTGCGTCGATTGCTGCATTTTTGATATGGTCTGGCGTATCAAAATCG
>JBFIJJ010000135.1:0-7068 GCA_041600795.1 Methylophagaceae bacterium
GGTCATTGTTGCTGTTTTGGATACAGGTATTAAACGAGGTGGTCCAGATGGCATTAACGAATGCCCTAATGGTCGAGATATCGTTAATAATGATAGTGACCCTACTGATGGTAATGATCTCAGCCATGGCACTCATGTTGCTGGCACCATTGCCCAACATACTAATTTTGATGTCAGTACAACGGGAACGGGTGTGGTGGGTATCGCACCGAATGCCTGTGTGATGCCGGTCAAAGTATTAGATGATACTGGCAGTGGCTCTTTTGCCGATATTGCTGAGGGTATTTATTACGCTGTTAATCATGGTGCCAAAGTGATTAATATGAGTTTGGGTGTGAGTGCTCGTTACGGCATCACCAGTGATGTTTTAATCGATCCTGCACTTGATTATGCCGAAGCGAACAATGTCTTAGTTGCAGCTGCTGCAGGTAATGATTCTTTCCGTAAAAACGTCAGTTATCCTGCTATTTATCCTACGGCTGTTGCTGTTGGTGCCACGGATTATGCAAATAAGTTAGCGAGTTATTCTAATCGCGGTATTGGGTTAGATGTTGTTGCACCAGGAGGTAATACCAGTGCTGATCTTAATGGCGATGGTTATGGTGATGGTGTATTGCAGGAAACCTTTAATGTAAATGCAACCAGTGGTCCAGCCTTTGGATATTACTTTCTTCAAGGTACATCAATGGCAACGCCACATGTTGCTGGCGTTGCAGCCTTACTTTATGCCAATGGTTTGACCAATGTAGATCAAGTGAGAAATGCATTATTTGCAACAACTAAAGATTTAGGAAGTGCTAATTATGACTCAACCTATGGCTATGGTTTAATTCAAGCATCCAATGCATTGTCATCATCATCAACACCTGTAACTGGGCCACCAGGCGCACCGATCAATACCAGCCCAAGCGATGCGGCTACTGATGTTGCACAAGATGTAACGTTGAGCTGGCTCTTTGCTGATAATGCATCATCATATGAGGTTTATCTGGCTGCATATCCCAATGCATTGCAGAAAATAGCAGATACAACAAATACCAGTTATGGCCCACTTAATCTGTCGGCTGGTACGGTTTATAGCTGGCAAATTATTGCAGTAAACAATGATGGCACAACGGCAGGACAGACATGGTCATTTACCACTGTTTCGACCACAACTGAACCTCCGACATCATGTACTGATGCTGATAGCGATGGCTATTGCGCAAATATTGAGCCATTAGATTGTAATGATAATAATTCTAATATTTATCCCGGTCATCAAGATACGAAAGGACGATGGGGACGGGATGGGGTAGATAATGATTGCAATGGCATTATTGATGGATAATGAAAAACGATTGACGTTTTAATTTATTAATACTTGCCCGATAGTTATATAACTATCGGGCATTTTTTTACTTTAGCTGAGGCTAACTCAAACCAGAATGTACGGCCTTTATTTTCAACAGAACTATCGTCAATTTCACCATCATAAAGCTTCAATAATACTTTTAACAATATTTAAACCTATGTCTGTACCTTGTATCGTTGAGTTTTCTTGGCCCAAATGGGCAAAGGTGTGAATAATTGGTCTTGTTTATCACTAGCGTATAAATAGTACGACAATGGCTTTAGATTATTTTGTAAGGAAGGGGCTATGGATAGGCGTATTGTTCTTTTGATTGTTGCCTTGGCAAGCTTATCTGCCTGTGGGCGGGATAATCATAATCATCCCGATAATCTTTCAGGTAAAGCGTTATTTGAATTACATTGTGCTAGCTGTCATGGGGCAACAGGTAAGGGTAGTTTCATGTTGGGGGTACCAGCCAATAATGATGGCCATTTACTCAATGTTGAGATCCGACATAAGATTCAGCATGGTAATGTTAAAGGTAATATGCCTGTGTTTGAAGCCATGTCAGACGATGAAGTTAATAAAATAATAAAGTATATTAATCAGTTATCACATCACTGATGGCGGATTCATCATTTCAGCAATCAGGTTCCTTTTATACTAAAACAGTGTTATTTCTACCTTTCGATTTGGCCTGATAGAGTGCATCATCGGCCGTCTTTATAAGTGCATCAATGTCAGTATCTTTAGGGTAGTTAGCAATGCCAGCACTAAACGTGATTGTTTCTGTTGTGTTATCGAAGGTGAATAAGGATGTTTGAATTAATACCCTTAGTTCTTCAATGATAGACAATGCCTCGGTAGCGAATGTTTCAGGCAATAGAATAATGAATTCCTCTCCACCCCATCGGCAGAAGATATCATTTTGCCGTATATTCCCGGAGATAATTTCGCTGAATTTTTTCAATATATAATCGCCATAAGCGTGCCCGTAACTATCATTAAGGTCTTTGAAGTTATCAATATCAATCATGGCTAAAGAAAACGTATGCCCGGATCTGGCTGAGCGGGCAACTTCCTTAGTCAATAGTTCTCTAAATGCTCTTCTATTTAAGGTATTGGTTAATGAGTCTATCTTTGCCATATCAGCTAATTTGGATTTATAAGAGGCATCCAGTTTTAGCCAACCGATAATACCGATTAACAACACTAAGTAACCGAGTAACTCAGGTATATCTTCTAAAAGTAAACTATATACTTCTGATACAGCCCTTATTTCATCAATGGTGTCAGCTAATAGCGAAATAAAAATTAAGGTCAACCCAATTTTGACTAAACCCTGTTTCGAGTTAGATGTAGTGTCATTATTAACAAGTACCACGGCAATTAGCACAATGAATGTGACGAAAGACTCTGATATTAGATTGGATAAAGTAATGTTGGAAATAGATGGGTAAAGTCCACCTAAAGCACAAACCAAAATTGCGATGGTTGACACAAGTAGCAAGTAAATAGCCTTTGATTTCATACTTTAGAGATCACATTGTGGTGCTAGACAGTGCGGACATAATAACATTGTTAAACGTATGTGATTATCTCGTTTTTTTGATCTAATACAAGGTATAGATAAAAAAATGGATATTGATTTGTATAAAGTCGAAGCAATATCTAACGCCTGTTATAATGCCTGCCGATGTCCCCGTAGCTCAGATGGATAGAGCGTCCCCCTCCTAAGTCCTATTGGACGGTATCGAAGGATGTCGGTACCGCAAGGCAATCCCATGATTTTTAATAGTTTATGGCTTAAATGCCGGTTATCTTCCGGTTAATAGGCACGGATACTGAGCGATCGTCACCTCATGTCATGTAGTAGTTGAGCCTTAATTTATTGTACACGTCATCCCTCCAGCCTAAGTTTCGCTTACCAATAATAACTGGTGGGTTATAGCCCAAATCCGGCAGTTTTCTACGCTAAACGGCTATTGCACGAGGATAATAAAAACAGCAAAGTGGACAGTTCGGATAAATAGCCGATATACTCGAATCGGAAGATATCTTATTGACACAGGGAGGTTTTCAAGCATGTCTCATTTCAGCGTCTATAATATGTTAGCGGACAAAGTGTCTCCTAAACCTTAGCTACAAGCCTGAGAAGCTATGAACATCGATCTTAGAGAGAATCCCTTTGATAGTGGCGCATATGGCTTGGTTGTTTTCATAGAAAACAGGACTAAAGCTGTGAAGATTTTCAGTTGTTCGCACACGCTTGAGCAGGCGAGTAAAGTTTTTAAATCTCAAGTTGAAGCGTATGAGAAGGCCTCGGTCGACCCTACCGCATCAATGATTATTCCTACATATTACGGAAAAGTGGCTGTTGATAAGATCGTAGATCGCAGCGGAAATGATGTAACAGATCAATATTACACCGAACTAGCGTATTTAATGAGCTATGAAGAAGGCCCTTTTTATGACTTCAATAATATTCTTGAGAATGAAAGGCAAAGAATTGAGAGTATCTTGAAACCAATCGGAGTCAACTACTTAAGTGATTGCTCTGTGTCTCTTACCAATGAAAAAGCGGTAAGGTGTGTAATTGATTTTGCTACAGAAGAATTCGAAATATGGGTATAGCTTGTAACAAAATTGCAGGCTGTTGGGCAAGCTACTCGCTGTGCTTGCAGTTTATCGCAGCTTCGGGCTTTATGCCTAAAAGAAGAAAATGAAGTCTAGTACAGTTATCCGATCACTCCTCATAATATTGGGCCTATCATTGCTGGCCATGTCCATCGTGCTCTTGGTGTATTGGGGGCAATTCGGCGGAGAACTTAGCAACCGGCAAGAAACATGGGGAGTGTTCGGAGATTTCGTCGGAGGAAGTTTGAACCCAATTTTTAGCCTTGCTGGTTTAGTGGCGCTCCTTATTACAATCGCACTACAAAGCCAAGAGCTTGAAGCAACTAGGAAAGAACTTCAAAAATCAGCAGTAGCCAATCAGGCTCAGGCAGAATATATTGCAGCGCAGCAAAAACGAGATGATCTTTTCCGCCTAATAAACAAGCTTACAGAGCGAATAAACAACAACTATAACGGGAATTTTTTAGATGAAGGTCGATCCATTCATCATGCAATGATGGGTGAGCACAACGTTAACACCAACGAAGAATTCTTTTTACTCTACAACAACGCCAATGACAGAAACACCAAAACCTACGTTATTCTCAAATATATAGAAACCGATCTAAGGAGCCTTTCAAAGCTTATCAATGAATATGAAGATGCGTCCTTATCATCATCGGGAGCAACGCCTTTACCTTCGTTCTATAAAGCAGAATACAAGGAGTTTGTAGGGGCAATGCACAAATATAGTATTTTCAAATCCGATATTGCTGAGTTCTATTATGAATATCCAAAATCGGTATAACAAGCGCATCAAGTGCCGGTCACGCTATTATTCCTCGGGCAGGAACTTCCGCTTTGCTGTGGCACCTTATGCTTACCCTTAGGCTAAAAAAATAAGTGTTCACGAATAAAGAATTAATAATCGCAATCCCCGCATTCGTAGGAATGTTTTTTGGGTTATACAATTTCGTGAGAGATATCCTGAAAAATCGCGTCAATTTAAAAATTGTCCCTAAAAGTGTCGTGGCATTCGCAACAGATGAAAATGGAGGCATTGTTTTTAGGTGGTCTCCACATCACTTTGACCCGAAGGAAAAAGCTGAGTATTTCGCAATCGAAATAGTTAATCGTGGGGCAATTCCAGTAACAGTCGATTCAGTGGGGTTTCTTGTCAAAGGTAAAGAAAACCCTCTCCAAATTTTCAGGCCCATTCCTGTTGATCAGGGCTCATGGCCTAGACGACTAGAGCCACATGAGGCTGTCACTGTAGTTGGAAGTTTGCCAGATTTATTAGCATCCAAGAAATGTTCAAAACTTGTCAGCGCTTTTGCTGAAACGCAAAGCGGCATAATTCGCAAGGGAAGTAGCAAAGCACTGAGGCAACTGGTGGAGTATGCGAGCAAAGCCTAACTAGTCTTTGCAGTCGATCGCTAGTAACACTTTTATGACTGACCTAGTATATGTAGTAGGGGACGACTAACTTTCCAATTTGTACGCTCTAACGTAACGAGACAAATGGTAAGCGACCATGCTCACCTCATCAGGCGTCAGCTTATCCGCACTGTTACTTATAAATGTCGGTAAGCCTTTAGGGTTCAGAACCCATACATCACTATTCTTAGCCTCACTTGTAGGCTCAATGAACCATCCCGGAAACACAATCACAGGCTTTACAGGAAACGATTTGCCGGTAGATTGTTTGAGCAAGTCGCTCAGCCAGCTACAAGCGGCTTGCACCTGTATGACAGGCTTGTCCGTCGTTACACCTGTACTTAGACGTAGTTTTTGACCATCAACAATAATATCATCGGATGCACATGGTATTGATAACCGCCTAGGATCGTTTCTAAGATCACAAAACGACCATCAGCATAGGAATTGGGTTAGCTGTAGCTAAACGTCGATCACGCGATCGCAGAGAAGCTCTCAGACGCTCTTCTTCATCGGTTGTTAGATAGCGAATGATCGGCAGACTATCGGACTTATGTTTTTTGACTTTGGCGATGGGGTTTTGGTCAATAATTTCCCATTCAACAGCACGGTTGAACATCGCTTTAAGTGTGCCGATATATCGATTCGATGTCGTTTTGCTGAGACCATCTTTATGTCGTTTAGTCCGCCAGCTTTCAATATCCCATGTCGTGATTTTGTCGAGTCGTTTATCAAACAAATGTTTGAACTGATTGAAGGTCACATGAACACTTGGAGCACGATGATGAGTTCTGAACCAAGGTAAGTAAGTGTCGTTAAGGAATGTGCCGAGTTTTGGCATCGGTTTAACTTCACGAGCCGCTTGTTTCTCACGTTGGATGTCACGACCGAGCTTAACTTGTGCGTAGAGCTGCTCTGCAAGCTTACGAGCAACAGGAACAGACATAGCAGGGTAGTTGCCCATTGTGTAGCGTAAACGTCGACCATCAGGAGCCGTGTATATAAAGCTGAATGTCATAGTACCTGAGATGTAGCGCTTTAATTTGAAGTCCGCCATGAGCGTGTCAGTCACTTCAACATGCTTATCGGTTTGTAGCTGACTTAGCTTGGTAGCTAGGGCGGGTGTTAGCTTTTGTTTATAGTCCATAAAACGGCGTCCTGACTGGTTTTAAGCCAGTTTAGCAAGCCGAGGTAGAAAGCCAAGGGTGGTGAATTAGGATATATTGTGATGGGTAATTCATACGACAGTGGTTTGGTGTTTCCAACTAAACAAGGAAGGTATTGAAAATGAAGATATTCCCAACTCAAAATGAACAAATAATAACCTTTTGCATAGTGGCTTTTGTTTCTGGTTTATCTATAGGTTTGATGTCTCACTTATCCAAGACAGAAGTAATAATAGGAGTTTTAACCCTACTCGCTGCTTTCTTGGGTGCTCACTATGCTTTTACTCTACAAGCTAGACGAGCTAATCGAGAATATCATGCACAAATGAAAGCAGAAGGTAACTTAGCTATTTTCAATATTTCTAGAATCTACAATACTTTCTTATCTATTAGACGACAGTATATAGACCCGTACAGAACATCAGCAGCTAAGCACTTTGAGATCATGCCAGCATATGAGTTTGCTAATAACGTGGATTTCAACTTCGACAAGTTGGCCTTCTTGTTTAATAGTAA
>JBFIJJ010000136.1:0-7066 GCA_041600795.1 Methylophagaceae bacterium
AAATTAATCGGTGCGACTGTTAATGGTACTGGCAGTTTGATCATGCAAGCTGAAAAAGTGGGCAGTGAAACCTTATTAGCTCAAATTGTACAAATGGTTGCTGATGCTCAACGTTCACGTGCCCCGATTCAAAAATTGGTCGATACGGTTGCCAGTTATTTTGTGCCAACCGTTGTTGTTGCAGCCATTATTACCTTTATTGTTTGGAACAGTGTTGGTCCTGAACCCAAAATGGCCCATGCGATTATCAATGCAGTAGCCGTTTTGATCATTGCCTGTCCGTGTGCTTTAGGGCTAGCAACGCCAATGTCCATTATGGTCGGTACTGGTCGTGGTGCACTTAACGGTGTTTTAATCAAAAATGCTGAAGCGTTAGAAATATTAGAAAAAGTCGACACCATTGTGATTGATAAAACTGGCACCTTAACTGAAGGTAAACCTAAGCTGGTCAGTGTTGTTGCTCAACAGCCATTTTCAGAAACAACCTTATTACAACTTGCTGCCAGTTTAGAGCGAGCCAGTGAACATCCTCTGGCTGAAGCCATTGTCACAGGTGCATTAGATCGTAATATCACCCTGTCACAAACGACTGATTTTGCCTCTATTACGGGTAAAGGTGTAACCGGCAACGTTGATAATCATGCTGTTGCTTTAGGCAATAGTAAACTCTTAGAACAAATCGGCGTGGATGCAACTGATTTGATAAATCAAGCGAATACATTACGTGCCGAAGGTCAAACTGTAATGCTGGTCAGTATTGATGGTAAAGCCGCAGGACTTATTGGTGTTGCAGACCCAGTGAAACAATCCACACCTGAAGCAATTGATGCCTTGCATGCTGAAGGTATCAGCATTGTCATGTTAACCGGTGATAGCCATGCCACGGCAATGGCAGTAGCCGGCAAACTGGGTATTGATAGCGTTCAAGCTGAAGTATTACCTGAACAAAAAGCCGCTATTGTCAAACAGTTACAGGCACAAGGTAAAATTGTTGCTATGGCTGGTGATGGTATTAATGATGCCCCAGCATTAGCTCAAGCTAATGTTGGTATTGCGATGGGAACGGGCACTGATGTCGCCATGGAAAGTGCCGGTGTAACCTTAGTAAAAGGTGACTTACGTGGCATCGTCAAGGCCATTCGTTTAAGTCGTAGCACCATGAGCAATATTCGCCAAAATCTGTTTTTTGCCTTTATCTACAATTCACTTGGCGTGCCCGTGGCTGCCGGTATTTTATATCCGGTATTTGGTTTGTTGCTCTCCCCTATGATTGCTGCGGCTGCGATGAGTCTTAGCTCGGTGTCGGTCATTGGAAATGCCTTGAGACTTCGACGCGTAAAGTTATAGCCGCCACAGCATAATTGTTCAAACATAGGTAGCGATATTGGTTAGCAAAATACGTTTATCACGCGTAAAATTAAGCCTTTTAATTCATTGAGATAAACAATGGCTCAGTACGTATACAGCATGAATCGCGTTGGCAAAATTGTTCCGCCTAAACGCGAAATTTTAAAAGATATTTCACTGTCATTTTTCCCCGGCGCCAAAATTGGTGTGCTTGGTCTTAATGGTTCGGGTAA
The DNA here is from genome assembly GCA_041600795.1 of Methylophagaceae bacterium. Lineage (GTDB taxonomy): Bacteria > Pseudomonadota > Gammaproteobacteria > Nitrosococcales > Methylophagaceae. The sequence continues at coordinate 1,581 of JBFIJJ010000136.1, forward strand.
ATCGTCTTTACTTAAAATCATGGCAGGTCTTGATAAAGACTATATTGGTGAAGCACGTCCAATGCCTGATATTAAGGTTGGCTATTTGCCACAAGAACCAGAACTTGATGACGCAAAGACCGTGCGCGAGATTGTTGAAGAATCTGTGTCTGATGTCAAAAAAGCACTGGATGATCTTGAAGCCATTTATGCAGCCTATGCAGAACCCGATGCTGATTTTGATGCCTTAGCTAAAAAACAAGCTGACTTAGAAAACCTAATTCAAGCCAAAGATGGTCATAATTTGGATAATGCACTTGAACGTGCTGCCGATGCCTTACGTCTGCCGCCTTGGGATGCCAATGTGGCCGTATTGTCAGGTGGTGAACGCCGTCGTGTTGCCTTATGCCGTTTATTACTTGATAACCCAGATATGTTATTACTGGATGAACCGACGAACCATCTTGATGCTGAGTCAATTGCATGGATTGAGCGTTTTCTGCAAGATTTTCCAGGTACTGTAGTTGCCATCACCCATGACCGTTACTTCTTAGACAATGCTGCTGGCTGGATTTTAGAACTTGATCGTGGTCGCGGCATTCCATATGAAGGCAATTATTCTGCTTGGTTAGAACAAAAAGATGCTCGATTACAACAAGAAGCCAAAGAAGAAGCCTCACATCGTAAAGCTATTCAAGCTGAATTAGAGTGGGTTCGCCAAGGTGCTAAAGGTCGTCAATCAAAATCCAAAGCACGTTTGAAATCATTTGAAGAAATGAATTCACGTGAATTCCAAAAACGTAATGAAACTCAAGAAATCTATATTCCACCTGGTCCACGTTTAGGTGACAAGGTGATTGAAATAAACAATGTCACCAAATCATATGGTGACAAGCTGTTGTTTGAGAACTTAAATATCACCATTCCACCGGGTGCGATTGTTGGTATTATTGGGCCGAATGGTGCAGGTAAATCTACCCTATTCCGTATGATTAGCGGTGAAGAACAACCTGATTCAGGCACCATTGAACTCGGTAGTACAGTGCAACTGGCTTACGTCAATCAATCACGTGAATTGAATGGAAATAACACCGTGTTCCAAGAAATTTCTGATGGCAACGACATCATCACGGTTGGCAATTATCAAACCCCTTCTCGTGCTTATTGTGGTCGATTTAACTTTAAAGGCTCAGATCAACAAAAATTTGTTAAAGATCTGTCTGGTGGTGAGCGCAATCGTTTACATATGGCTAAGTTGCTCAAAGAAGGTGGCAACGTATTGCTACTGGATGAGCCAACAAATGACCTTGATGTCGAAACATTGCGTGCATTAGAAGAAGCTATTCTTGCTTTCCCAGGTTCAGCCGTTGTTATCTCACATGATCGTTGGTTCTTAGATCGTGTCTGTACTCACATGATTGCGTATGAAGGTGATTCAAGTGTAACCTTCTTCGAAGGTAACTATACTGAATATGCTGAAGATTATCGTAAACGTTTTGGCAAAGATCATCAGCCTGAACGCATTAAATATCGAAAAATGAATTAAAAACGTGTTAGACCACATAAAATAATTAACCAACAATAACAAGGAAATCAACATGATAGAGATTATTCCTAATTGGCATCCTCTGTTAGTGCATTTCACTATAGGCATCTTAAGTTGTTCGGTTTTATTTTATGTGGCTAGCTATGCTTTTGATCTGAATTTTCGCTTAGAAAGACAATGGATTCATGTAGCAAACTGGACCTTATGGACCGGATGTCTTTTTACAATATTCACTGTATTGGCCGGATGGCATGCTTATAACACCGTCGCGCATGATGATGTAGCTCATGCAGCCATGACCTTACACCGAAATTGGGCCATACCTACTGCATTAGCATTTTTACTTTTAGGTGTGGCTGCACTTCGAACGGTTAAACGAAATCGTAAACCTGCTGCACTGTTTATCTCATCAAGCATAATCGCTTTGTTAATGTTGATGACTACCGGTTGGTTAGGTGCAGAAGTCGTATATCGTCATGGTTTAGGGGTGATGTCTTTACCCAATACGCAAGAAGAACACCATCACCACGCTCATGAGGCAAACGAAGAAGCATCATCCCCTCACACTGATGATGAGGAAACAATGCCAATGCCAGTTGAAGAACATAATCACGCAGATCATCAACATTAATTTGATGAATTAATATGTAGTGACTCAGAGTGTATCGCCCGTTTTCGACTCGAAGCGGTTGTTCCAAGTGGATACTAAAATTAGTAAAGTGAACACCTTGGATAAATAGCCGATATACTCCAGTCACATCATATCTTATTGAAACACGGAGGTTTTCAAGCATGTCTCATTTCAGAATCTATAAGTTGTAACAGCGAGTAAATGTTATGGCTGACTTCCATACGTTTTTAATCAAGATATAAATGACTGCTTTTGGCACTTAGTTAGCAACGAATTTTTTAAAGGTTGCTAACCGACATAAAGCTTACAGTGGATAGATAGTTGTTTCCCCACATATGCTAAATAATAGACTTATTGTTATTTAACCAATTGATATTTAGGTAAAAACATGTAGTTTTGAAGCTGTATGTATAATAACGAATATTATATAAACATATCTGCTGTGTACCAAGAGAGATTATTAATATGGTTTTGCTCACTAATCAGCAATTAACCTTGGTTGTTGCACAACTTGACCAAGCTATACAACTACACAACCAATGGTACAAGGATTTGTTGCGCGTATTAATTTCCCACTTGCCGCCAGAGGTTGGAGATTTGATGCCTGATGCACATCATCGTTGTCGTTTTGGCCAATGGTGCAATAGTTCCGAGGCGAGGTTTTTAAAAGATAATCGGGATTTTGTCTCTCTTACAAATGAACACGAAAAGATGCACAATAGTGCACGAAACTTGCTTCAACTCATTATGGATGGACAGTCCATATCAGTAAATGAATGGGTTCGCTTCGATAATGATTTGGACAAAATGCGGTTTGCATTTGAGGCATTGCGACATGAATATACCGATATAGTACAAAATCGAGATCCCCTTACTGAGGCTCAAACAAGGGCCAAAATGCTTCCCGAATTGCGCGAACAGAATGCTTTGATCCAAAGAGATCGGCAGGACTGTGCGATAGCAATGTTCGATCTTGACCATTTCAAGCGAATCAACGATGAGTATGGTCATACTGTCGGTGATACTGTGCTTGTCTCAACGGTAGAATGCATAAAGGCTCTTCTTCGAGAGTATGACCAAATATACAGGTACGGAGGTGAGGAATTCCTTATTTGTATGCCTAGTACAACCCTAGATGAAGCCCGTAAAGTGGCGGAGCGAATATGTACTGCTATTGACAAGTTTCATTTTCAATCTGATGATTCTGAGGAATACTTGCATGTGACGGTGTCCATTGGCGTTACAATTCTCACGAAACTTCGCTCAGTAGAAGAGTCGATAGATTGTGCAGATCAAGCAATGTATGAGGCAAAGATGTCTGGTCGCAACCGTGTGATAACCAAAGCCTAACAAGTCTCCACACAGAAGCAACTACACTCTATGCTTATGATTCCCTGTAATTCATGCGTTAGGCTAATGACTGATTCTGGCACGTAATTGACGAATTGCTCATAGGTCATCATTCGACCCAGAGCAGTCATTACAGATGGATAATAAGTTCTGCAAAGTGGACATCTTGAATAAACAGTCTATATACTCATCTTGAATCATATCTTATTGAAACACGGAGGTTTTCAAGCATGTTACCTTTCAGAATCTATAATATGTTAGCGGACAAACTGTCCTCTAAACCCTAGTTATCCATAAATTATGTATTTAGCAGATTTATTAAATTCAAGAGGCTTTTTCGAACGCACATCAAATTGGATGAGTGCCGATGGTATGGCTGATGACATAACATTCATGCTCAGTCGAGCTACATCAGCCACTGTCAGTATCCTAAGAATTGAACAGGCGCAGATAAATTGTGTTCGTGAATTTGAATTATTTGAAGATCAATTAGAAGGCATTGAAGATAAAATAGTTTTTAATTCGCGAAGCATGATTGAAATACAAAATGAAATTTCTCCACTACTATCTACTTTGAGAATAATGCAGGACACACTAATAAAACTAATAAGTAAAAGCTTAGGTGTTAGTCTCCCTTCTAGCATTAATGACACTATTAAGAAATTAGACAAATATGAAATACCTGATGCGATAAAAGATTTGTTATCTAAATATTGGGAAGTTGATGGTGCACTAATACGTAATTATAGAGTTCTTGATCAACATTTTTCTGGTATTGCTGATCATGCGTTTTTACAAATAAAGCCCGGAAAGAAAGTTTTAATTTTATTTCCAGACAATTCTGAAGAACAGTCTAGAAATAAATTTACCTACGACAAAGAAATTTGTGGTATTAGCTTATTAAGAATAGGCTTTGATAATTTACATGAATTGATTGAAAAAATTGCCGAATTTCTTGGTCATGAACCAGATCGCCTGCAAGCCTCTACTAGGTTAGAGCAACTAGGAGATTTAAGGCCTTTCCGAAAAAGGTTGCTAAGTTTTCTATTTGAGTCAAACATAGTCCCAAATGAGAGCGGCGGAAAGTCTCTCAATATTTCTGGCTTAAGAATCAGCCAAAATGAAGAAGGAAGGCTAGAGCTACAAAAATTGCTTTTATCTGAAGAAAAGGTAAAAAGTTTAAATGGATAACAAGTTGTTCAAAAAGGACGCGAAAAAGCATCGCGCCTTTTAACTCAGACGTTATGCTTCATAAGGAATCTCTATATGAAAAAGGCTGTGATAGTTGTTGGTAGCCACTGCGTAGGAAAAAGCAAGACTATAAACCAGTATTTCAAGCCGTTAATTGGGTTAAGTGGCAAGCAGCGCAATTTTAAGAATGGTCGCGTTTTATCGCAATCCATTGAGGAAAGAGATGGTCATGTTTTATCTCAGTCGCTCGAAGAAAAGGGACTGAAGTCAGTTAAAGATTTTATTTCAAAATATGCTAATTTTAACTATCTAATTTGTGCTGCTCGGCCTGATGGAGAAAACCCATCACTATACAAAAAATTGAAGTCCGAACTTGAAGGCTTAGGCTATCAAGTACAAACCGTGAATATAGTCAAGGGGCAGCCAGAGTCATTTTATCAATCAAAAGCGCAAGAAATCTATGCTTATCTGTAAGCATAACAAGCAAGTGAAGTTCGCTCCCTCTGGTCGCTGGGACTGTCGTTACACGACTGACCGCTATTGGCACGTAACAGACTGCCAATTTGTATCATAGTCAATGCATCAGGTATGTCAGCTTAGTTCTGAACTAATAGAATAAAGCACTGCTACACCATCATAATTTGATGTGCAATGCTTATTGATTAGACATTATTTTTTCTTGTCTTTCTTGTCTTTCTTGTCTTTCTTGTCTTTCTTGTCTTTCTTGTCTTTCTTGTCTTTCTTGTCTTTCTTGTCTTTCTTGTCTTTCTTGTCTTTCTGGTCTTTCTT
>JBFIJJ010000137.1:0-7000 GCA_041600795.1 Methylophagaceae bacterium
GATGGTGAGGTTACAAATGCTTCATTTGACGTTACTGTTTACGATGATGGTCCTGTAACTACGGACTATGATGGTACCTTGAATAATGCTGATACTACATTGGCTGGTATTCTTGATTACGATTTAGGTCAAGACGGGCTAGGTAGTGTTGTATTCTCATTAGATAGTTCATCTGTAGCATTAACATCTGGTGGTAAAGCGATTACGACTGTTTCGGTTGATACAGATGGTGATGGTTTAGAAAACTTAGTCGGTTATGTCGATTTAGATAATAGTGGCACTTATGATGCTGGTGAGGAAGTCTTTACAATAGCGCCTACAGCTGATGATGCTGTTGATGGTACTTATGACATTACGTTATCAGCTGATAATGTACTTGATTTACCCTCTACACCAGTTGAGTTATCATTCAGCGGAATTAGTGCTAGCGGCCCTATAACCTCAGTTGATGTAGGAGCTGAGTTAACTATTAATGCAGTTGATGCTGGAACGGTAGTTAATGCAAGTAATGGTTATATCGGTATCGGTAATAACATTATGAATGATTCTCCAGAAACGGTTGAATACGTATTTAACACCACTCTTGTTAATGATGTGCAGTTAGATATCAAACAAGTTGGTGCTTCTGGAGATACCATTTCATGGGAAACTTCAGGTCCTGATGGTACTGATTCTGGAACACTAGTGATTGGTGATAACGGTCTAACTGATCCAATTACGGCAGACTATGATTTCGATACCTTAACATTCACAGTTACCAGTGGTAATTTCAAAGTCGGTGGTATTACCTATACCGATGTGGGTGATCCACAAGATGTACTCATGACCTTTGGTTACACTGCAACCGATGGAGATGGCGATAGTATTAGTAGCGGTTCAATAGATGTTACTGTCTCAGCTCTAACACCAACTAGTTTGGATCCAACTGGAGACTTATTACAAAATCCTGATTCAACAGATGTAAGTTAATAACCTTTATCTAGATTAAAAAGCCAGCTGAAAAGCTGGCTTTTTTTTGCGTGAAATTTGTAATTTCTATTAAATTCCATGGCGGAATAAGCTTGCCGCTAATTTTTTGACACCATTGCTGGTTAACCTGTAACTTATTGATTATTAACTGGTATTTGATTGTGGCATGTTTGCTGCTTAACTTTAATACAAAAAAGATTAAAGTTGGAGTTAAATATGCCGATAAACTTTGATTCCGCCCTAGGAATTCACCAAGATGCAGTCAGGATCCGTTCGCAACGGGCGGAATTGCTTGCATCTAATATGGCGAATGCCGATACGCCAAATTACAAAGCGCGTGATATTGATTTTGCTTCTGCCATGAAAATGGCGGCAAGTGGTCAAAATTCTGCCGGCATTAAAACTACCCACTCAAATCACATTACTTCGTCATCAAATGGTCTAATGGCTTCACCTGCGGTTCAATATCGTACGGCAATGCAAGATTCACTTGATGGCAACACCGTTGATGAGCAAATTGAACAAGCTCAGTTCATGCAAAATGCAGTCCAGTATCAGGCTAGCTTAAGTTTTTTAAGCGGCAAGTTTAAAAGTCTGTTGACTGCGATTAAGGGGGAATAACGCCTTATGTCTTTATTTAATATTTTCGATATCGCTGGCAGTGGCATGAGTGCTCAATCATTACGATTGAATACGACAGCGAGTAACTTGGCTAATGCCAATAGTGTGAGCAGTAGTGTTGATCAGACATATCGTGCTCGAAGTCCTGTTTTTTCTGCTGTGTTAGACAATGCCCAACAAGGTTATCAGCAGGGAGGTGTCAAAGTGAATGGCATTGTTGAAAGCCAAGCACCGGTTCGGGCCGAATATAACCCAAGCCATCCGATGGCTAATGCAGATGGTTATATTTTCCATTCTAATGTTGATTCAATTGCTGAGATGGCAAATATGATGTCGGCATCTCGTTCTTATCAAAACAATGTCGAAATTGCTAATACATCAAAGCAATTATTGCTTCGTACATTGCAACTAGGCCAATAGGGAGATTGTTATGGCTATAAATGGCGTAAGTGACAATGTTTATTCAGCATTAGGTTTGAGTACAGCAAAAGACATTCAGACTGAGAATGATGCCGGTAGTCTAGCGTTAGAAGATTTCATGTCTCTAATGACAACACAATTGCAGAACCAAGATCCCCTAAAACCTATGGAAAGTGGTGAGTTTCTGGGACAGATTGCTTCGTTTGCAACGGTTAGTGGTATTGGTGATTTGCAAACATCATTTGATAGTTTTGCAAAATCGATGCAATCGGATCAGGCATTACAGGGATCGGCTTTGGTTGGTCGTTCTGTCTTGGTGCCTTCATCCATAGGCAATATGACAGCTGAATCTGGTTTGAAGGGGCAAATTAATGTTGCTGATCCTGTCACCGATTTAAAAGTCCAAATTTATAACGAAGCCGGTGTTAATGTGCGAACCATAGAGATGGGTTCAGCATCGGGGTATACCAATTTTTCATGGGATGGTTTTTCTGACGCTGGTGAGGCTATGCCTGCTGGTGTCTATCAATTTAAAGCAACGGGTACGGTAGATGAAGTTAATACTGCATTTGCAACAGCAACCGTTGCAAAAGTAGACAGTGTTTTGGTCGGCTCAGGTAGTCAGGGTTTAACAGTTAATCTTTCTGGAATTGGTTCCGTACCTTTCAGTGAAGTGCAAGAAATTTTAGGAGTGTAATCATGTCATTCAGTACAGCATTAAGTGGTTTAAACGCAGCTTCAGCTGACCTTAACGTCAAATCAAATAACATTGCTAACGTTAACACAACAGGTTTTAAGCAATCTCGTGCAGAGTTTGGTGATGTATTTGCCGTGTCAGCGTTTGGTACAACCAGTAAAACTGCGATTGGTAGTGGTGTGGTGTTACAGAATGTGGCCCAACAATTTAACCAAGGTAATCTAGAGTTTACCGACAATTCATTAGATTTGGCGATCAGTGGTGAAGGCTTTTTTGCGATGGCTCCGACACTGGATAGCGGTGAAATTATTTACACTAGGGCCGGTGAGTTCGGTATTGATAAAGATGGTTATATGGTCAATAGCCAAGGTAACTTTTTGCGTACCTTTCCTGTTGACGATGCAGGTAATATTTCTGCGACTAGTATGAGTGCAGCTAAACCTTTGCAATTACCGGCATCTGCCGGCGAGCCAGAGCCAACGAGTTTATTAAGTATTGCAACTAATCTTCCTTCTAATGCAACACCAATTTCAGATACCTCTGGTGCTATTGCTGCTGTAGCGGGTAGCGATACCATTGATTTCTCAACAGGCACAATTAGCGCCGGTGATACAGTCACTATCAATGGTGTGGTGTTCACGTTCGCAGATTCCGCCGCTGCAAGTACTATCAATAGTGCGACCTCGGTTACTGTAAATGTTGATTTTACAGGTGGTGCTACTCAACAAGATGGATCTGATGCATTTGTTAGTGCATTTAATACGGCAGTGACAGATGCTGGTGCAGTTGGAACTGGCTCTGCGTTGCTTGGTTTATCTGCAGCTAATGCATCAAGTCTTACTGCCACCATTTCAGATACTGATGCAGGAACAGCTCTAACCGTTGGCCGTGCTGTAACCGCATCTGATGCTACCGTTACCCAAGACGTTACAGGTAGTGATGCGGTAACAGGACCTATTTTAGCGATTAATCCATTAGATCCTACAACATATACAAATTCAACATCTGCAACAATTTATGATTCATTAGGAAATGAACATATTATTACAACGTATTATCAAAAAATTGATTCAACAGCTGGTACGCCTGATGCCGGAGATAACCAATGGCAGATGGAAATGTATGTTTCAGGAGATGATATTAAAATTATTGGTGGAACGACCCCTGTAGTCACTGATGGAGCAACAACATTAGTTAAATTAGGGGCAACTACACGCGTATCATTTAATGCTGATGGCACCTTAAATGCTGCGACTCCAACCCCGATAACAATGAGTTTCAATTCGGCAGCGGGAACGGAGTTAGCAAGTGGTGCGGCTGATCAATCTGTTACTTTAAGCTTAAGTGGTTCAACACAAAACTCAGGTTCATTTAGCGTTAATGCCTTAACTGTTAATGGGTTCCCAACTGGTCGATTAACCGGTGTTGATGTGAGCGATGATGGGTTAATTCGTGCGACATACAGTAATGGTCAGGCGATTCCGATTGGCAAAATCGCATTAGGTAATTTTGCCAACACGCAGGCATTAAATAAAATCGGTAATACCGCATGGAAGGAAACAACGGATTCAGGTCCTGTTATTGCAGGTGAAGCCGGAACGGGGAGTTTTGGTGGTATTCAATCTGGTGCACTGGAAACATCAAACGTTGATTTGACTAAAGAATTGGTCGGATTAATTACGGCACAACGTAACTTCCAAGCAAACTCGAAGGCGATTGAAACCAACAACGCCATTACTCAAACGATAATTAACTTACGTTAATAGAATGAACCTTAACTCTCCTCCAAATGGGGGAGAGCATTAGGAGGATAATTTATGGATCGCATGCTTTATATATCAATGAATGCCGCTCAGCAAACGCTGCTGTCACAGGCTGCGAACAGTAACAATCTTGCTAATGTTAATACAACTGGATTTAGAGCTGATTTTGAACAGTTTAGGAGTATGCCGGTATTTGGTGAAGGTTTGCCAAGTCGTGTTTATTCAATGAGCGAGCGTCCTCAAACTGATTATGAACAAGGCTCAATTCAATCGACTGGCCGAGAATTAGATATTTCAATTCAAGGTGAAGGTTTTCTTGCGGTACAAGGCAAAGACGGTCGTGAAGGTTATACCCGTGCTGGAGATTTACAGGTTACGGCATCAGGTCAACTAGTTACAGGCACTGGCTTAGCAGTATTAGGTGAAGGTGGCCCTATAGCAATTCCTCCTGCTGAGAAAATTGAGATCGGTAGTGATGGCACTATTTCGATTCGTCCTATTGGTGCACAAGCGAGTGAATTAGCCGTATTAGATCGAATTAAATTAGTTAAACCTGAATTACAAAATGTGTTTAAAGACAGTGATGGTTTGATGCGTCTACAAGATGGCAGTTCAGCACCATTAGATGCAACGGTTACTGTGGCTTCAGGCACATTAGAAAGTAGTAATGTTAACGCAGTTGGTGCTCTGGTCAATATGATTGAATTGCAAAGACAGTATGAAATGCAAGTCAAGATGATGAAGTCAGCAGATGATAACAGTGCGGCTTCGGCACGCTTGTTGCAGATGGGTAACTAAGCGTGATTATGCGTCAAAATAATGTAGGAGGTACACCATGAACCAAGCGTTATGGATTGCCAAAACTGGACTCGATGCCCAACAAACTCGGATGTCGGTCATTTCAAATAACTTAGCCAATGTGAATACCACTGGTTTTAAACAGGATCGTGCTGTATTTGAAGATTTACTCTATCAAACAGTGCGTCAACCAGGTGCTCAATCATCAGCTAATACCCAATTGCCATCAGGGTTAATGGTTGGTACGGGTGTGCGTACGGTTGCTACAGAAAAACTGCATACTCAAGGTAATATTATTCAAACAGGTAATTCATTGGATATGGCCATTCAAGGTCGTGGCTTCTTCCAAGTATTAATGCCTGATGGAGCGATTTCATATACGAGAGATGGTACATTCCAAGTTGATTCAGATGGTCAAATTGTTATGTCCAACGGTTATCCATTAGAACCTTCAATCACTATTCCTCAAGATACATTAAGTGTAACTATCGGAAGTGATGGTACTGTCAGTGTCTTGCAGTCTGGTCAATCATCACCAACAACCGTTGGTAATATTGATTTGGCCGATTTTGTAAATCCAACTGGTTTGCAAGCTATCGGCGAAAATTTATTTAAAGAGTCTGGTGCTAGTGGTACTCCTGTAACAGGTACACCGGGTTTAACTGGATTAGGTACTGTTATTGGTGGTGCGCTGGAAACATCGAACGTCAATGTTGTGACTGAACTCATTAATATGATCGAAACACAACGGGCTTATGAAATGAACTCAAAAGCCATTTCAACAGCAGACCAAATGTTGCAATACGCTAGTCAAAATCTTTAGATTCTAACGTTACCCCTCTTTCTCGTGTTGTGAGATGAGGGGTAAAACAAAAAACTCTCCGTCAAATTCTGTGATGGCACAAAGTCTGCAAGAGTCCAAATAACAATCGGTATTTGGAGAAATATCATGAAATTATTCGTTAAATTATTTGCCTTGAGTAGCCTGATTTTGGTTACGGGCTGTATGTCAAATACTGCCAAGCGCGATCCTAACTATGCTGCTGTCAGGCCAGTTGCAGTGCCAGCTCCAGAGGCACAAGATGGTGCTATTTTCAATGCCGGAAACAATATCTCATTATTTGAAGATTATCGTGCGCGTCGCGTTGGCGATATTTTGACGGTATTGCTAGAAGAACAAACCGATGCCGAAAAAGAGACTGAAACCACAATCAGTAAGAGCAACAATAACAGCATCAGTAATCCAACCGTATTTGGAACGACACCCCAATTTGATTTGCCAAGTGGATTACCTTTAGCCAGTACTAACAATAACAATTTGGCATTTGAGCTCGATTCATCTAGTGATTTCAGTGGTCAGGGTGATAGCGATCAAAGTAATAAGTTATCCGGCAGTATTAGCGTGTCTGTAGTTGAAGTATTACCCAATGGTAATTTGATGGTGCGTGGTGAAAAAGTAATCACCATTAACCAAGGTAACGAATATATTCGTATTTCCGGAATGATTAGCCCAAGAGATCTTGATTCAGACAATACTATTTCTTCAAAACGTATTGCTGATGCTCAAATATCTTATGTGGGTGATGGTCCGACCAATGATGCCAATGTCATGGGGTGGCTTGGACGCTTCTTTATCAGTGCTCTGATGCCATTCTAATAAGGTGAATGATATGAAAATTAAACACATTGTTCTAACCATTGTATTGTTGATGGTCTCAACGCTAAGTTATGC
>JBFIJJ010000138.1:0-6996 GCA_041600795.1 Methylophagaceae bacterium
CCGATATCAGAGGCAATGTCATAAATTGAAACTGGATGATCAAATTGGCGTTGACTGCCATCAGGAAGTGTTACAGAAATCATGTGATGTTTCCTTGGTTGTGGCCGATACAAAGGGCCGTAAAAACCAAAAAAGCACCGCCTAGGTGCTTTTCGTATTTAATGTTTCTAGGTTTACCTTTTCAAAACAAGCTGCACGTTGCTTGTAATGTCATTTTATGTAATGAAAACCATTGAAGGCGCTCACTATACACGATATTTTTTGGCTGTCAAAAAACGAAACATGCTGCTTTAGCATCAATATAACTGAACCAAATTATATTTTAAATACACGTATGTTTTTGTATGATTATTTACAGCTATTCCACCCAAAAGCATGGCTTCTATGAATCAGGGGATTGCCCATGCAAACTATGAAGTTTATTCATCGCCATTGCTGCCGCAGCAGTTCTACTTTCAACACCTAGTTTGATCAAAACATGCTCCATATGTTTGTTAACTGTACGTGGACTTGTACCTAATATCTGACCAATGATCTTGTCTGTTTTACCTAAGATTGCCCAATGAAGGACTTCAGACTCCCTTTTGGTCAGTTTAAACATAAGTTTTAAAGCTTCAATCTGGGTTGCTTCTGACTCTTCTTTTATCAAAATTAGCCATTGTTCATCATTTCTAATATCTGCTGCAGTGAACACCAAACGTCCTGTCGCATTAATAAAGTTATATGGAACCACCTGCGTATCACTTTGACTCAAGTCATTAATCCAATCGTCGAGTGCTGAAAGATCATATTCACCGCTGGCTTCATCTTTATCAAAATAGTTATTGAGTAACTGTTTTGACAGCGGCGTTTGCCAAATAATTTTATTGGTACCTGGCGATATAGCAATTGCTGCTTGGCCAAAGATATCTAACGCACTTTGAGTGCGTGTGATCTGACGAGCATTACCTAAATGAGTCGCTAGCCGTGCAAGTACTTCATTAGAGTTTAAGGGTTTAGTTACATAATCAATAGCCCCTGCAGCAAAACCTGCGACCACATGTTCAGTCTCGGTAAGTCCCGTCATAAAGATAACTGGAATGTGACGTGTATTAATATCTTGTTTTAACGTTTTACATACCTCAAAGCCATCCATCGTTGGCATGACCGCATCGAGTAAAAGAATGTCAGGATTGATCTCCTGACAAATTTCAAGAGCAGAGGCACCGTTAGTTGCCACTAAAACGGTGTAGCCAGACTCGACCAGACTGCCATGCAATAAAGCAAGCGTGTCGGGTGTGTCATCGACAACTAGGACAAGTGCCTTATCAGTCATATACTTTCTTCTTTAGTTGTATTTCAACAAATTGCTTCATTGCATCTAAATCAAATGATTCGGCCAATTTTCTCAATTTGTTAATAAATGCTGCATTTGCTTCATCTTGCTGAGCAATTTCATCAATAAGATTGTGTAAACCCGCCATATAGCCAAGATTGATCAGCTTAAGTAATGATTGCAATCTTTCAACAGAAGGCAGCTCAACATGCGCGTTGGAACCTGAAATCCCATTATTCTGCTTAGTGTCATGAATCCATTCCAAGGAAAGGTGATTACCAATCCAGTTAATTAGATCAAGTAAATTGACCGGTTTGACCAGAAAATCTTCTGGCGTGATATCTGAACTGTTATCCAGATTTCTATCGTAAGCATTAGCTGAAATAATACCAATATGTACATTCGAGTTATGAACATTACGAATGATATGTATCGCTTCCCAACCATCCATTTCTGGCATGGCGAGATCCATAAAAATAATATCGGGTTTAAATGCTGGGTAAACTTGCAAACACTCAAGGCCTGACACAGCCTCTTTCACGTCAAAACCGAGCGGTTTCAACACATTTACCAGTAACTCTCTGTCGATAGACTCATTATCCACAACTAAAATTTTATATTTAGGCCCCTTATAAGCCACAGGCATTTGAACAGAGATTATTGGTAACGCCTCTTCAATTCTGACACTAGGCAAAAACAATCGCATTTTAAAAGTGGTCCCAACACCCTGTTCACTATTGATTTCCATATTGCCCCCCATCAACTCAATCAACAGTTTACAAATGGTCAGACCTAAACCTGTACCACCAATACCATTGGCAGTACTGCCGCGGACAAAGGGTTCGAATATCTTTTCTAATTCATCAGGGCTAATACCCGGCCCGGTGTCTTTAACCTCGATCGATAAAAATTCGCGTGCATAACCAAAATGAAGTTTAACGCTACCCTGTTGTGTATATTTAACAGCGTTACCAATTACGTTAACCAAGATCTGAGTCAATCTTTTGTGATCGGCCCGAACCACTGACGGGATCGCTTTATCGATGACATACTCAAATTCAAGTTCTTTATTTCTAGCCTGAATTTCGAACATACTGATGATTTGTTGGATAAACTCAGGTAGTCGTAATGACTTCATATCAAACTGTAATTTACCATTCTCAATTCTGGCGATATCCAATGTACCATCAATCAAAGAAAGTAGATGGTCGCCACTCCGTAGTATCACCTCAGTAGCATACCGATTAGAGCCTTTAATATTGTCATCATGATTTAGTAACTGGGCATAGCCAAGAATACTGTTCAGCGGCGTGCGTAATTCATGGCTAATACCAGTGATATAACGGCTTTTTGCCTCATTTGCTTGCTCGGCAACAAGTGTTGCTTTTTGTAATTCAGCATCAGTTTGTTGATGCAAGGTGATCTCGCGTTGCAATAACGTATTTTGATTATTGGATTCTTGTTGAGCTACCTTTCTACTTTGTGATGTTAAAACCAACCACCAGACAAACACCGTGCTCACCAAAGTTAATGCATAAAATGCTTTCAAGAATGCATCTCGAATTTGTGATAACGCCATACCTGATGAATCTGTCAGTGTTAACTCAACGTTGACATAGACCAATCCTAAAATTGAAGCCAATACAATCAAAGTCAGAAACATCAATAATAAATAATGCCCCATACCGCTGTGTAAACCGTCAGACCAAGCCTTAGGTAACAGTTTCAACATCAGACTCTGCCACTGAGCACTTATCGTGGCTTTAGGCTTACACGCATCATGGCAACGCGCATCTAGGCAACAGCATAAAGAGCAGATAGAACCTTGATAGGCAGGACAGTGCGCAACATCATCTATTTCATATTCACGTTCACACACACTACACACTTCATGGGTTTTCGCATGATGAAATTGATGCGGTTGACGAGCTAAATAATATTTACCTTTGGTTAACCATGCGATCAATGGACTCATAACAAAAGCGGTTATCATCGCAATAAATGAGGAAAAGGCTTGGAATTCAGAACCAAATAGACCTAAAAATGCTGAAACCGACAGGATCGATGCCAATACCATAGAACCGACACCAACGGGATTAATGTCATATAAATAAGCCCGACGAAACTCGACACCTTTAGGACTAAGACCCAAGGGTTTATTAATAACCAGATCAGCAACTACCGCTGCTATCCAAGAAATGGCTATATTTGAATACAGACCAAGCACCTGTTCCAACGCTTGGAATACATCCAATAACATAAGTAATGTTGCGATAAACACATTAAATATAAGCCAGACCACTCGACCTGGATGACTATGCGTTAGTCGTGCAAAAAAGTTTGACCATGCTAATGAGCCAGCATAGGCATTTGTCATATTAATTTTTATTTGGCATAACACCACAAAAAAGACTGTAACCGCTAAAACCACACTGGGATTAGCAAAAACATAACTAAACGCTACAAAGTACATATTAGTCGGGTTAACCGAATCAGCAAATGACATTCCAGCCTGAATTGCCAAATAAGCCAATAAAGCACCAATAAACAATTTCAACATGCCTACAATGATCCAGCCAGGACCCGCTGCTAACACACCAAGATTCCACATTGTTTTATTTTTATGTGTTTTTTCTGGCATGAAGCGCAGGTAATCTACTTGCTCCCCGATTTGTGGCACCAATGCCAACGCTACCGCTATCGCACTACCAAACATATACACATTAAAGCTGCTGTTATTGCCTGATTCGCCTGAAAAATGCCAAAGACCACTTAAAACATTTGGATCTTTAATCAAAATAAAGCTTACAGAACCAAACATCAGCACCAGCCAGATTGGTTGGGTAAACATTTGAATACCGCTAATTAGCGTCACACCATGGGTGACTAAGGGAATGACTACAATCGCGCAAATGAGATAACTGGCATACAGTGGAATATCAAAATATAAGGTGAGTGCATAGGCCATGATCGCCGCTTCAAGGGCGAACAAAATAAACGTAAATGTGGCATAAACAAAAGATGAAATTGTCGATCCAATATACCCAAAGCTTGAGCCACGGGTGAGTAAATCCATATCCAAGCCATATTTCGCAGCATAAAAGCTGATTGGCATACTGATTAGAAAAATAATCAGACTAACTGCCAAGATCGCCCAAAAAGCATTATAAAAACCATAATTAACAGCAAGTGTGCCGCCAATTGCTTCTTGCACTAAAAAAGCAATGGCACCTAAAGCCGTATTTGATACCCGAAAAATAGACCATTTACGAAATGAGTGTGGCGTAAATCGAAGTGCAAAATCTTCTAATGTTTCATTTGCAACCCAAGTATTGTAATCACGTCTAATCTTAACAATGCGTTGAGATGCTTGTTCATTAGACGCTTCTGTACTTGGGGCATCATTCATAGTTAGCTTATCTCAGAAAACACAAGATTAATTTCACTAAACAAGGCATTACAACATGCCCTCTTTAACGATAAAGGCAATGATGTCACTTAAACCCTGCCCTGATTTAAGATTGGTAAAGACATACGGTTTATCTATTCGCATCCGTTTGGTATCACTATCCATCACGTCTAGCGATGCACCTACATAAGGGGCTAAATCAATTTTATTGATAACTAATAGATCAGAACGTGTGATGCCTGGTCCACCTTTGCGTGGAATTTTCTCTCCTTCAGCTACATCAATAACATAAATACAGATATCCGCTAACTCAGGACTAAATGTAGCTGATAAGTTATCACCACCACTTTCAATAAAAATCAGATCTAAATCAGGAAATGTTTGGCTCAGATCCTCAACGGCAGCTAGGTTCATCGACGCATCTTCTCGAATTGCAGTATGAGGACAACCGCCGGTTTCAACACCTACAATACGATCTGCTGACAGTGCTTCGCTTTTAGTTAAAAACTGAGCATCTTCTTTGGTGTAGATATCATTGGTAACAACGGCTAATTGATACTCATCTCGCATCGCTTTACATAAAGCATCGAGTAAGGCTGTTTTACCTGAACCGACTGGTCCGCCGACACCAATTCGTAGAGGCGCTTTGTGTGTAGTCATAACATTTTCTCTTAATTTAAGATCTAAATAATCGTGTGTATTGTGTTTCATGACGCGCACTGACATAGGCTAATGCCGGTGCAGAACTACCCATATCATCGTCTCCAACCAGTAAGCCCACATCGACAGCATTAGCTAATATCGGTGCTAACTCAACTAAAATACGTTGCCCAGCGACTTGGCCTAGTGGAATAAGTTTTACCCCAGAAAGCACCATATTCTCTAACCATGCCCAAGCAAATCCATAAGCAGCTTGCTGTAGTGGAATTTGCCAATGATTGAGCGCCAATGAAAAACCTGCCGTTTGTGTCTTTGCCAACACACCTTTCCACTCAGCATCAAACGTCAGTTCAAGATCAGCTAACAATCGCGCCATAGCTCGCCCACGATTCTGTTCTTCCAGTCTTAATTCACTGGTTTCACGATGAGCAAGTAATATATCAGTCCAACGTGACAATTCATCTAAATCCTGTTGTGCACACGCAGCAACCATTCGAACAAGGATTGGTATTTCCAACTGCTGCACACTGGTTTCAATCAAATCGGCTAGCCACTGCTGGAGATCTTGCTCAGTTGTTATCCATTGGCACTCAACCGCCCATTCGAGCCCTTGCGAATAAGTAAAGCTTCCAATAGGTAATGCACTGCTACAAAGCTGCATTAACCGAATCAAACTAACTTGATTCATTGACGGTTACGAGCGTTTAATCACAACACCAACAGCCACGAGTACTAAAGCGATGGTCAGTGGCCACATATGCTCTGGACTCGACAATACATGTTTAATGTTGGCAAACAAACTAGTACCGTGATCTTCATGCGCTTGGGCTAAAACTGGAAATAAGGCGAGTAACAATACAATCAGTTTATTCATTTTTATTATTCCCTAATTAATGTTCATGATGGTGATGGTGTGAACCAGCGCTAGCATAGGCACCGGACTCGGGTTCAAAGGGTGCTTGTTCTACTTGTACAACTAAACCTAAACCAATCAGCATGTCATCCAAAACATGATCATGCAGATAACGCAGCTGGCCCGGGTTAATTTGTACAGCGACGTGACGATTACCTAAATGGTAACTTGCTCTAGCCAACAATAATGGATCGGAGCAGTTAACGGTTGATACCGTTTCTTTAGCAGCAATGATTTGTACAAACACGCCGTCATTGCTGGCTAATACGTCACCATGTTTCAGTACTTGGCCTCTTTCTAGAAACAAACCAACATCACGACCGTCATCCAATATCGCACGTAGGCGACTTTTTACTCGGCTCATAAGTGGCAAAGTCAAAGTCGCTTGCACGGCGTCAGTAGGCTCAGTTATTTTTTTTGTTAATTCAATCATATTTAAAATAGAAAATAGCGTTGGGCTAAAGGTAATTCTGTAGCCGGTTCACATGTTAATAATTCACCATCGGCAAAAACTTGATAGGTTTGAGAGTCAACGGTTATATCAGGCTGATAGTCATTTAATATCATGTCTGCTTTAGTAACATTTCGACAATTTTTAACGACACCAATCATACTTTTTAACGCTAGTTTGTCAGCAATACCATCGTCAGCTGCCGCTTGTGACACAAATGTCATCCGAGTAGCGTGACGTGCACCGCC
>JBFIJJ010000139.1:0-6980 GCA_041600795.1 Methylophagaceae bacterium
CCAGAGTCTTGACCGCCATGGCCGGCATCAATTGCGATAACGATATTACGTGGTGGCGTTGGTTTGGTTATTTTGGCGATGACAGGTGTTGCTTGTTTGGCTGGAGCAGGTTCGGCTTTAGTTTCAATAACCGGTTGTGTTGGAGTAACTGGAGCCGCTACTTTTGTTATCGAAGGATCGTGTAAGTCTACAACCAATCGTGAGGGCATGGTTGTGTTTGCACTAAGCGTTTGACTGGTAAATTGGACTGGGGTTTTTAGATCTAAAACAACACGAAGTGTATTTTTCTGCCAGATACCATAACGAATGGTTTGTATAGGTGAATCAGACAATGTAGGCAGAGTGAGTACTTGCGGTTTCTGTGTCGATTTAAGATCTATTACGACACGATCAGGGTTTGATAAGGAAAAAATAGAATGTTCTGTTTGTGTGCTTAAATCGAATACAAGCCGTGTATCAGCAGCATCATGAGACAAACGAAGACCTTCAATAGTTGCTGCAGCACTGGAATGAATGAAAAATAGTAATAGTAAACTTAGTAATAATCTAAGCATGACCTTATCTCTAAGAGTTACTTGAACAATATTGTGAAAGGAACGCACAAAAAAATCAAGTTATTCTTTAATAATAAGTAACATAGCGGATAAACTTGAATTATTTATTAAGTTTTTCTAGCAGAGTGAGACCTGCTTCACTTTGTGGCGAAAGTTGAGCTTGACGACCGCTGTCTTGATAACTGAGGTTAATAACTAGATCGGGAGTAGGTAGATGACCTTGTCCTTGTTTTGCCCATTCAATGATGCAGAGTGATTGATTTGAAAGGTAGTCATCCAAACCTAAATAATCGAGTTCTTCAGGATCGGCAACACGATATAAATCAAAATGGAACACTGTTCTACTAGCCAAATCATAGCGTTCAACCAGTGTATAAGTAGGGCTTTTAACATTGCCAGTATGACCTAACGCACGAAGCAGACCACGTGTTAAGGTTGTTTTACCCGCACCTAATTCACCTTCTAAATGAATAGTAAATAACTGATGCGGGCATAACGCTGCTATATGTTTACCTAGATCTAGCGTTGCCGCTTCATTGTCTAAATACACGTTCACGCAAACAATTAATAAATCAAATTAGCTAAATGTCTTAAGTGTGGTACCAAGTCCATAGCTAACATGCCACGCTCACCATCCTTTTCAGCGGCTTTATCGCCAGCCATACCATGCAGGGTAACACCTACACATGCTGCATCCATTAATGGGAAGCCCTGCGCTAACAAACCACCAATAACGCCAGCAAGAACATCACCCATGCCACCGCTACCCATGCCTGGATTGCCCCATGTTGATAAACGCGTTAAGGGACTTCCATCATTGATCAATGTGCCAGAACCTTTCAGTACTGCAACACCACCGTAACGGCGTTGCAGTTCTCTAACGGCATTAAAACGATCTGCTTGGATTTCTGCTGATGTGCAGTCAAGTAAACGTGCCGCTTCACCGGGATGGGGTGTTAATATCCAGTTGTCATGATATTGCGGTTTCTTGCTGATTAAATTCAGAGCATCCGCATCAACCACCATCGGTAAGTTACTAGCGATAGCTTGTTCAAATAACATCTCACCCCATTCACCTTGTCCCAAACCGGGGCCAACAGTGAGTGAATTGGCACGTTCGACTAGCGGTGCCAAATCAGCTGGCGTTTCAACGCCGTAACACATGAGTTCTGGTCTCGCCAGATTTAGAATCGGACCATGTTCTGAACGTGTTGCAATGCTGGTTAAACCGGCACCAACACGAGCACCAGCTTCAGCTGCAACACGTGCGGCACCTGACATGCCATAATCACCACCAATAATTAAAAGGTGACCATACAAACCTTTGTGGCCGGTACGTTCACGAGGGGCGAGTAATTCTGCATCATATTCAAGGCTGACTCGGCGGGCTGTCGGTGTCAGTTCTTTATAAAGTGCAGATGGAATTTGTAATGAATCGAAGCAGACAGTTCCTGCGTAGTTAGGGCCATCACCAACAAATAAACCTTTATTTAAGCCCATAAAACTTAAACAGATAGTTGCCTGAACGGTTGCACCCATATTGCTACCTGTATCTGCATGCAGACCTGATGGAATGTCCAAAGATAAAACTGGGGTGCGTTTATTTTTGTTAATTGCTTCGATTGCTAATTTATAGTCACCGACGACTTCACGGTTAATGCCCGTGCCTAATAAGGCATCAATAATTATGTCTGTAGAAGGTAATTTTCCTTCAAATTGATGTATTTCACTGCCAGTTGCTAGGAATGCATCTCTTGCAGCAGTGGTTTCATTACTCATGGGGTCATTGCCAACTTGAAAGACAACAACACGATAACCAGAATCAAGTGCTTGTCTTGCTAACTCAAAACCGTCGCCACCATTATTTCCTGTTCCGCAGACCACAAGTAAACGTTCGGCTTGAGGCCAATGATTTTTGATTGTTGATAATGCAGCGGCGCCAGCACGAGCCATTAGCTTAGCTGTAGAAATATTGTGTTGTTCAATAACAATGCGATCTAGTTCACGGGTTTGTTCAGCCGTATAAAGATCGTGAGGTATATTTAGCATAGTCAATTTCCAAGGTATAAAATTTTGAGCTCGCCTATAATAGCCTGCATGAGTGAGATAAATACAGCTTTGACAGAGATTGATTTAATGGATGATTTGCAATTATGGGCAAAATCATTTGGATTTCAACAGCTTGGGGTTTGTGATATTGATCTTGAGCAAGCAGGCGAAGCTTTAAACAAGTGGTTAAATGCAGGCTTTCATGGCGAAATGGATTATATGGCTCGTCATGGCAGTATGCGAACACGCCCTGAGCAGCTTGTCCCAGGCACAATTCGTGTTATTTCTGTTCGTATGGACTATTGGCCTGAACCAACTTCTGAGCCATGGAGCATTCTAAGTGACGATCAAAAAGGCTTTATATCTCGTTATGCTTTAGGACGTGACTATCACAAATTAATGCGAAAACGGTTACAGAAGCTGGCACAGAAAATTGAAGCAGAAATTGGCGATATGGGTTTTCGCGTTTTTTGTGATAGCGCACCTGTAATGGAAAAAGCATTAGCCCAGAAAGCTGGTATAGGCTGGGTTGGCAAGCATAGTAATATTTTGAATCGTGAGCATGGCTCTTATTTCTTTTTAGGTGAAATTTATACCGACTTACCATTACCTTTGACAGAGCCGACAACGGATCACTGTGGTTCTTGTGTCGCCTGTATTGATATCTGTCCGACTAAGGCAATTGTATCGCCATATAAGGTTGATGCGAGACGTTGTATTTCATACCTAACGATTGAATTGCGTGACGCTATTCCAGTTGAATTTCGCTCGATGATGGGTAATCGCATCTATGGCTGTGATGATTGCCAATTAGTCTGTCCTTGGAATAAGTTTGCACAAAGTACACAAGAGAATGATTTTTTACCCAAGCATGGCTTAGATGCGCCTCAATTACTTGAATTATTTGCTTGGACAGAACATGAATTTCTAAGGAAATTAGAGGGTAGTCCTATACGGCGAATTGGCTATGAATGCTGGTTGCGCAATATTGCGATTGCTTTGGGTAATGCCTCATTTTCTGATGCGATTGTATCCGCATTAACTGCCCGATTATCTGATTGTACGGAGATGGTTAAAGAGCATATAGAATGGGCGTTAGAGCAACAATCTAGTCATTTTCAAGCATAGTTTTTGGAGCAAGGGGTAAGGTAAACCAAAATGTCGACCCTTTTCCTTCCTCACTATTAAAACCAATTTCGCCATCCATTGCTTCAATAATTCGTTTGGTTATTGCTAAGCCGACACCACTTCCCTCAATTGATGAATTGTCATGTGCGAGACGTGAAAATGACAGGAATAAGAATGGTTGTTGTTCTTTAGGAATGCCTATCCCATTGTCCGTTATGATGACTTTTAAAGCGTTGACGGTGAGTTCATATGATAACGAAACAGATCCCTTGGGTTTATTGTATTTTATTGCGTTACTGAGCAAGTTAATCAAAACTTGCTTTAAGCGCATGGGATCAGTAATAACCTCATCTGCCTTATCTAGGGGGGGAATAGTGAGATTGATATTGTTATCTTTTGCTAACTTATCTAACAGAGGCAAGCATTCTTTGATGGTGTCACTGATCGAAACTGCTCGTAGTTTGAGATCCAATTCCCCCATTTCGATTTTGGCTAAATCTAATACTTGGTTAACAAGATTAAGCAAATGTTTACCGGCATCATGGATATAAGCTAGATTTTCTTTCTGGTCTTTATTTGGGGGAGAATTTGGGTCTGAATTGAGTAACTGGGTAAAGCCTAAAATCGCATTTAAAGGTGTTCTGAGTTCATGACTCATACTAGAAAGAAATTCTGATTTTGCTGAATTAGCTTTTTCTGCCAATACTTTGGATTGAAGTAACTCTTGTTTTTGTTTTTCAAGTAGAGCGGCGTTATAGAGTGCTAACCAGTATTCTTGATTGGAACGATTAATTTGCACGAACAAAAAAATAAAGTAAGCAGTGAAACCAAAAAGCATGCTTAGACTCGCGCTATTCAGATCCATGAAAATTAATAAATAGGGCGGAGAAAACAGCAGGATTAGATAGGCTATAGCTAGCTTCCGCCAGATAAATAAGCTATTTGCTGAACCACCAGCAATTCCAACTGAAAATAGTAAAATGACAAACGTAATTGTTTGGAAGCCATAGTTCATTATGCTAATGGCGCAATAGATGCCCCAAATAAGACCACTAATTAATATTGCAAATGAGGCTATCTTTCGCCAGTTATCAAGTGCGGTATCCTGAATTTTAGGTAATCGGCGCATTAATACGATTCGGGCTAATACGCTTGCTCCCATAAGAGCGACAAATAGGCTACTTAATATAGGTTTGTCAGTGGAAAATGATGAGGAAAATGCCGAAATGGCTAAGGCCAAAAAAACAATGATTGAGCCAGGTATATTGCGCTTGGAAAAATCTGTCGCCGCATGACAATTAAGTTGATGGATCACGTCCGCACTGATCGATGCCGATAATGGTGGCTGATAACCATGGAGTGATTCTTTATTCACATTATCCTCACATAAATTACGCTAAAGCCCACACTTATCTTAGCCTAAGACAATTGTTATTTAATTTCAAACATGTGTCTTGTAGATATAACATCTAAGTTATGTCGCTGACTTTACGACTCTGTTTTGGGCTCAGGTAATTTAATAAAGTGTTCACGATAATGCTGTAGCTCTCTTATTGAGTCTTTAACATCATCCATAGCCAGATGAGAAGAATTTTTCTTAAAGCTTTTTTCAACTTTTGGTGCCCATCGGCGAGCGAGTTCTTTAAGTGAGCTGACATCAAGATTGCGATAGTGAAAAAAGGCTTCTAATTCAGGCATCAAGCGAGCCATGAATCGACGATCTTGGCAAATACTGTTGCCACACATCGGTGAAACACCGGCGGGCACGTATTTCTTTAAGAACTCTAGCGTTTGTTGTTCGGCCTCTGCGGTGGTTAAAGTACTATTTTTGACACGTTCAGTTAACCCCGATTTGCCATGTTGGCGGGTATTCCATTCATCCATACCTTCTAACAAAGCATCATCTTGATGAATGGCTAATATCGGACCTTCAGCAACGACTTCCAGATTACCGTTGGTGACTAGTGTTGCGATTTCAATAATGGCATCAGTATTGGTATCAAGACCCGTCATTTCCAGATCTATCCATATTAGGTTATTTTTGCTTTTGGCCATGGCATCCGTCTTTTTATTTGTGAATAAAATGAACTAACTTGCCAAGGATTGTATCAAAGGCTAACCTGCATGGCATTGTTAAGATTAAATTGGTTAAAAAAACATGAATGAATTTACGTGGATATTTGTTGCTGCTTTGTCTGTAATGACAGTAATTGAGTTGTGGTTATCATTACGACAAGGTCGTTATGTGGCGGCACATAGAGATAAAGTTCCTGATGCATTTAGCGCGGATGTCTCGTTAGCAGCACATCAAAAAGCCGCGGATTACACCATGGCTAAAGGTAAATTTAATCGTGTTGAGACTGTTTTCGCAATGATTTTATTGCTGATTTGGACATTGGGTGGTGGATTAGAACTGTTATCAAATCTTTGGCAAGGTTTTGCATGGTCAGAAATGGTCACGGGCATCGTCTTTATGCTGAGCTTTTTTGTTATTGGGGCAATTATCGACATCCCGTTATCTTGGTATAAAACCTTTGTGATGGAAGAAAAGTTCGGTTTTAATCGCAATACACCGGCATTGTTTTTTTCAGATATTGTTAAACAAACCTTATTACTATTGGTTATTGGTGCGCCATTAATTTGGGGTGCCTTATGGTTAATGAATAGTGCTGGTCAGTATTGGTGGCTTTACTTATGGGGTGCTTTCATCAGCTTTGCAGTAGTAATGATGTGGGCTTATCCTGCTTTTATTGCACCCCTATTTAATAAGTTTACACCACTTGAAGATGAAAAATTGCAAGCGAGAGTTGAGTCATTATTGTCGCGCTGTGGTTTTAAAAGCCAAGGCATTTATGTGATGGATGGATCGCGTCGTTCAGGCCATGGCAATGCTTATTTCACAGGACTTGGTAATAATAAACGTATTGTGTTTTTTGATACCTTGCTGTCAACCTTAAATGAAGACCAAATAGAAGCTGTACTTGCTCATGAACTAGGCCATTTTAGACGTAAGCATGTTATTAAAAATATGGTAGTGATGGCCTTATTAAGCTTGGTTGGTCTGGCATTATTAGGTTGGGCTGCAGCTGAACCTTGGTTTTATTCAGGTTTAGGTGTAAGTACACAAACCAATGCAGTGGCGCTAGTGTTGTTTATGTTAGTGGTGCCGGTGTTTAGTTTCTTTTTACATCCAATGATGACGTCATTATCACGTAAATATGAATTTGAAGCAGATGCCTATGCGGCTTC
>JBFIJJ010000140.1:0-6870 GCA_041600795.1 Methylophagaceae bacterium
CGATTGATAAAAGTAAAGAACTTACAAATTCAAGAGGCTACATTGACTGGGGAGTCAGTCCCTGTCGAAAAAAGCAGCAATGCTGTCGCTGCTGATGCGCAGTTAGGTGATCGGATATCAATGGCCTTTTCCAGCACATTAGTCACATATGGACAAGGCTCAGGTGTTGTCGTGGCAACCGCAGGTGACACAGAAATTGGCCATATCAGCGCTATGTTATCGCAAGTTGAGATGTTGACAACGCCATTATTACGTCAAATGGCTGGGTTTGGACGTCAACTGACTAGCATCATTATTGTTATAGCTATAATCACTATGGCAATAGGGATAGTGCTTCATGGTTATGCCATTTCAGATATGTTTATTGCGGCGGTAGGATTGGCGGTAGCAGCTATACCGGAGGGTTTACCTGCGATCATGACTATTGCTTTAGCTTTAGGTGTACAGCGTATGGCGACACGTCATGCGATTATTCGTCGTTTACCGGCGGTAGAAACATTAGGTGCCGTTACGGTGATATGTTCTGATAAAACAGGTACCTTAACCTGTAATGAAATGACAGTCAGTAATGTCGCTACGGCCAGAGGCGGATTATTTGATATAACAGGTATTGGCTATGATCCTCATGGCGATTTTTTACGAGATGGTGAGGCGATTGATGTTAGTAATCATCCTGTATTAACTGAATTAACACGTGCTGCACTGCTATGTAATGATGCTGTATTGAAGGAGGCGGGAGGTGTCTGGCAGTTGCAAGGTGATCCTACCGAAGGAGCCTTACTCACCTTAGGTGTAAAATCAGGTTTGACGTTACCGTTTGAGAATGATGTTTGGCCTCGCACCGATATTATCCCGTTCGAATCTGAACATCAATTTATGGCAACCTTGCATCATGACCATACCGGGCAAGGTGTCAGCTATATTAAAGGTGCACCGGAGCGTATTTTTGCCATGTGCCGTTACCAACGTGTTGGTAATGATTATGAACCGATTGAGATAGCTTATTGGCAGGAACAAATGGAGGTTATGGCACGGCGTGGTCAACGCGTGTTAGCTATCGCAACTAAATTATCACAGCCTAACCATCAGATTTTAACGTTTAAAGATGTAGAGCAAGATTTAACCCTGTTAGGCCTTGTTGGCATGATCGATCCCCCGCGTGATGATGCCATTGAGGCTGTGAAACAATGCAAGTCGGCAGGTATTCAAGTGAAAATGATCACTGGTGATCATGCGGTGACGGCTGTTGCCATTGGCAAACAAATGGGTATTGGTGATGGTAGTCATGTCTTAAGTGGTCATGAAATTGAAACCATGACTGATGAAGAATTAGGTCAAGTTGTTGATGATATCGATATTTTTGCCCGTTCCAGTCCAGAGCATAAATTACGTTTGGTGACAGCACTTCAAGCAAATGGTCACGTCGTCGCCATGACGGGTGATGGTGTTAATGATGCACCAGCATTAAAACGGGCAGATGTCGGTACAGCAATGGGTAGGACTGGTACCGAAGTAGCTAAAGATGCAGCTGAAATGGTATTAGCGGATGATCGCTTCTCTTCCATTGTTCATGCCGTGGAAGAGGGACGAACAGTATACGACAATCTGAAAAAAGCGATTTTGTTCATATTGCCAACCAATGGTGGTGAGGCGCTAATTTTGATTGCTGCCATTATTATGGGGCGAATGTTACCGATTACTCCGGTGCAAATCTTATGGGTCAATATGATTACTGCTGTTACCTTGGCCTTAGCATTAGCGTTTGAGCCACCAGAAGACAATGTAATGCAACGACAACCGCGTAGTCCTAATGAGCCAATATTGACACCGAATCTATTGTGGCGAATTGTATTTGTTTCCGTGATTCTAATGGTCGGTACATTTAGTTTGTTTCTTTGGCAACGAGCTCAAGGAGTCGATATTGAATACGCGAGAACAGTAGCAGTGAATACGCTTGTTTTATTCGAAATTTTTTATTTGTTTAACTCGCGTTATATCAGCGCATCAATTTTAAATAAGCAGGGTCTGTTCGGAAATCGCTATGCTTTGATAGCTATTGCTTTACTTTTGATGTTTCAACTCGCATTCACTTATTTGGCACCGATGCAACACTTGTTTGGGACGATGGCGCTGGATATAGCAACGTGGGGCATGATTATTTTAGTGTCTTCAAGTGTGTTGTTCTTAGTTGAATTTGAAAAGTACATTGTACGTAAACTTTATGCCACAACTAATAGCCGGCAAATAGGTTAAATAATAAAAAAGCCTCTGAAAATAGTTTATTCTCAGAGGCTTTAATCAAGCATAAATGCCTAATTTGAAATTACAAATTGTTACGCCATTGGTGACAAGAATCATCAAAGATACGAGATACTTCTTCAGGACCCCATGTGCCAGCAGCATATTTATGGACAAAGTCTTTGTCTTTTGACCATTTTTCAATAACCGGATCAACAACTTTCCACGCGAGATCTACTTCGTCTGAACGTAAGAATAAAGAACGATCACCCATAACGGCACTTAGAATCATTGCTTCATAAGCGTCTAATTTGTGTTGCGTATCTTCATCTTCAACTGTTTCCATACCAATCGTATGCGCCTTGATTTCTAAGCCAGGCTCTTTCGCTTGAAGTTCGATACGTAGCGTATTGTCTGGTTGTAAACCCATTACAATCCAGTTGGCATGACTGTCACCAATTTTTGTGTTTTTGAACAACTCTTGAGGTGGCTTTTTGAAGCGAATTGCAATCATGGCTTTTGATTCAGGCATACATTTACCCGTACGTAGATAGAAAGGAACACCTCTCCAACGCCAGTTATCAACATACACTTTCAGAGCAGCGTAAGTTTCAGTCACACTATTTTCTGGAGCATCGTCTTCTTCCAGATAACCTTTCTGAGCAACACCAGCGACTTCACCCGCAGCATATTGACCACGGAAGGCATGGGCATCAACCGTATCTTCTGTAATTGGACGAATCGCTTTTAATACTTTTACTTTTTCATCACGCAATGACTCATCATTTAAATCAGCCGGTGGCTCCATTGCAACTAAGGTCATAACTTGTAACAAGTGACTTTGAATCATGTCACGCATTGCACCAGAGCCATCATAATAGCCGGCGCGACCACCAACACCTTGTTGCTCAGCATGGGTGATTTGAACGTGATCGATGTAGTTACGATTCCATAATGGTTCTAGAAGTAAGTTTGCAAAGCGGAAAACAAAGATGTTTTGTACTGTACCTTTACCAAGATAGTGATCGATACGGTAGGTTTGTTTTTCAGTAAAGTTACGACGTAAGACAAGTTCTAGCTCAGCAGCACTTTTTTGGTCATAGCCAAATGGTTTTTCAACAACGAGATGACGCCAGCCTTTATCTTCCCTGTTTAAGCCGACTGCAGATAATTGGTCACCGACTGTGCCAAATAATGCTGGAGCGATAGATAAATAAAATACGATATTTTGTGAGAAGCCATTTTCTTCTGATGTCACAAGATTATTAAGCGCGTGATAGGACATGGCATCATTCAAATCACATTTGAAATATGTAACTTTCGATAAAAATGTATCAAGCACAGATTTATCTACACCACCTCGCGCTTTAGGAGAAACATAGTCATCTACCATCGACTTCCATTCTTCTTGAGGCATTTCTTGGCGGCCCATACAAATAATGCGAGTGTCGGCGGTTAATCTATTTTCTGCTTCTAAGTGATACAGTGCTGGTAGTAATTTCTTTTTAGATAAATCGCCAGTGGCACCAAAAATGATGATTGTGCAAGGTTTCATTAGTTCTCCATTTACGAGCTGTGATTAGGCTCATGACCGTATATAATTGCTCAATTGTACAATTTTTAGGAGTGTGATGTGCGAAAAATTCTATTTGCAAGCAGCGAGGTTCACCCGTTAATTAAGACCGGGGGCTTAGCCGATGTGTCAGCAAGCTTGCCAATTGCTTTGAATGAAAATGGTCAAGACATTCGCATTATCATCCCTGCATATCGTCAATGCCTAGAAGGTTTAACTGAAATTAGAACTGTAGCGACCATTAAGCTTGATGGTTATTACTTGCCGGTAGAAATTTTACAATCAACCTTACCCGAGACGGATGTCATACTTTATCTGGTTCACTCCCCGGAACATTTTGATCGTGAGGGCGGTGCATATAGTCAGCCAAAAGGTGGTGATTGGGAAGATAACCCAGCGCGCTTTGCTTTGTTTTCAAGGGCAATAGCTAAACTGGCAATGAATGATGCTGGTTTAGATTGGCAACCCGATATTTTACATTGCAATGATTGGCAAACGGGCTTGGCTCCAGCGTTAATTGCAGATCAAGAAAACCGTCCAGCTAGCGTATTTACGATTCATAATCTGGCTTATCAAGGCTTGTATTCACGCGATGTATTTAATGCCTTGGATCTACCACAGTCTTTTTGGCACAGTGAAAGTCTTGAATTTTATGATTTGATGTCGTTTATGAAGGGTGGTTTGATCTATGCGGATCACATTACTACGGTCAGTCCTACTTATGCCCGTGAGATATGTAGTTATGAGTTTGGTTATGGCTTAGAAGGTTTGTTGACGCTACGTTCACAACAAGGTCGACTAACGGGCATACTCAATGGTATTGATAACCATGAATGGGACCCTGAGCACGATCACTACCTAGCCAAACCCTATTCAGCAAAAACCATTAAATACAAATACGATAATAAAGCCGCATTGCAAACTGAGTTTGGTTTGCCCCAAAAAGAAGACGTGTTATTGATTGGTTTGATTAGTCGTTTGGTTTCACAGAAAGGAATTGATATTTCGATAGGAGCCGTGTCACGGTTATTGCATGCTAACGCCAATATTCAATTGGTTTGTTTAGGTAGTGGTGAATCTCATTATGAGCAAGATCTTCGCATCTTAAGAGCACGCTTTCCTGATAAAGTCGGCGTTCATATTGGTTATGATGAAGGACTTTCACATCGGATAGAAGCGGGTGTGGATGTATTTTTGATGCCATCACGCTTTGAACCATGTGGCCTGAATCAACTGTATAGTTTGCGTTATGGCACATTGCCAGTTGTCAGAAACACCGGTGGTTTAGCTGATACTGTTGTCGATGCAACCGAACAAAATCGTAAAGATGAGTTAGCCACTGGCTTTAAATTTCAAGCAAGTACTGTAGAAGCATTGGAGCAAACGCTAGAGACTGTGATAGATTTATTTCAACGGCCACGAATCTGGCGTAAGATGATGATGACTGCAATGGCGCAGGATTATAGTTGGGGCAAGAGTGCGGAGATGTATCTCGCCCTATACCATAAATTAACCTAAGAGCTATTGTATGCCACATACGACTATTGCTAGTCAAAATCAAACACATATACCACCACTAACTGATAGTGATTTACGACGCCATGTTAAATTGATTGGCGAGATATTGGGAGAGGTTATTCAAAGCCACTCTTCTGAAGCTGTATTTCATACAGTTGAGAAATTACGCAAAGGTTATATCAGTCTTAGACGCAATAATGATGATGTCTTACGCCAAACCTTATTGGCCGATATCTCGACATTAGATCAAGACTCATTAACCGATGTTATCCGTGCTTTTAGTTTGTACTTTAGCTTGGTCAATACGGTTGAAGAAGCCCATCTTCACCATAATCGTATGATCCAACTACGTAATAATAATCAACTGTGGCACGGTTCATTTAGTTCGATTCTGCGGCAGTTAAAAGATGAGGGTGTCAGTTTAGAACAAGCCCAAGAGTTATTGAATTCAATTCTCTATATTCCAGTGTTTACAGCCCATCCGACCGAATCAAAACGGCGAACAGTGATGGAAGGCTTGCGTCGAATCTTTATTTTGGATGAAGTCCTAGCTGAACGTTATTTGACGGAAACTGATGAAGTTAAAGTTCGGGCAAAATTAAAAACACAAATCCAGATATTATGGGGCACGGATGAAGTACGTGCGTTCAAACCGACGGTGCGTGATGAGATTAAAAATGGCTTGTTCTATTTTAATATCAGTTTATTTGATGCCGTACCCAAAACCTATAAAAACATGCAAGCAGCATTTAGACGTGTTTATGGTGAAGAATTAGAGCAAGGCCAATCGCTCACTATTCCAGATTTCTTAAAGTTTGGTTCTTGGATTGGTGGTGATCGTGACGGTAATCCATTTGTGACTGCTGAAACGACTGAAATGGCAGTGCAATTACAAAAACGAACTGTGTTACGGCGTTATTTGAGTGATGTCACTAAATTAAGCCATATACTCACGCATTGCGTGCCAGTCAGTAAAATCAGTAAAGCATTAGAAAAAGATATTGCTCAAAACGAAAGTAAATACATTG
The DNA here is from genome assembly GCA_041600795.1 of Methylophagaceae bacterium. GTDB lineage: Bacteria > Pseudomonadota > Gammaproteobacteria > Nitrosococcales > Methylophagaceae. Next base: position 6,358 of record JBFIJJ010000140.1, read on the forward strand.
GTGCCTTTGGGGTAAAACCGTATCGATTTGGCACTGAGCCTTATCGACGCAAGCTTTATATGATGCGTTATCGTTTGGAAGATAACTTGCGTGTGAGTGAAAGTTATTTTGCAACAGCACCAAATTCGCCATCACTTGGCGTTTATTATCATTCTGAACTTGAGTTTCTCAATGACCTCAAAATGATCCGTGATTCACTGATTGAACATGGTGATGAAGCGATTGCTAACGAAGAATTACAAGATCTGATTCGCTTAGTTGAAACCTTTGGTTTTTATTTATTGCAATTAGATATTCGTCAAGAATCAACGCGCCATAGTGAAACCGTGGCCGAGGTGCTTGAGAAAATAGGCATCTGTTCTGACTATTCCTCACAAAATGAACAGCAGCGTTTTAACGTGTTAACGGAGCTGTTAACCAACAAAGAGTTCGCTCCGCTTTTCGATGACTATCAATTTAGTGCCAATACTACTGAAACCATAGCGGTATTTAATTTGATGACACGTATCAGAG
>JBFIJJ010000141.1:0-6787 GCA_041600795.1 Methylophagaceae bacterium
AAATGAAAACCTCAGCCTTGAACAACTTATTTCCATCATAACCATTCATTTTGAGCTAAGCCAATGACAGAACAAAACTTTCAAACTCGCTATTACACTAGCTATAGTGGCATAACATTACCATTGAAACTCGTCGGTGAAATTGCAGCTGATGATATGGCTAACCGTAATACCTTTTTTGAAGGTAGTTTTAACGACCAAGACCAACTTTGCCTGTGTCGGAAGATTGTTTATGGTGAAACGGATCTAGAGCACCGCTATGACTATTATGATAATGGCATGCTCAAACAAGCGGTAATTATTGATGAAGATGATGAACAAATAACACTTAGTTTCGATCAGCAAGGTAATCAACTTAACGCTTAAGTTGTACGACTTAAAAACCTGTGTCTATTTCGAAACAGTTAGGTTGGGATCACGTATCAATCCCAACCTAATTATTGATAATCACTTTAATTATTTGTACAGCAAGGTTTTGCAACGGGCACTAATTGTAGTTTTTTATCCTGCCACCGTAGATAGAGATTATTTGCAATTAACGCACTTATTACTAAGCTAGCACCGACAACTTCTGCCGCACTAAAACTACGTCCACTAATCACACCTATCGTAAATGCAGTAATCGGAACAAAGTTAATAAACAACACACCGTTAACTGACCCCAGCATTTTAATACCTGCATTCCAACTCAAAACCGCTACCAATGCACCTAATATAATTAAATAGGCAATAACCCACTGTTCTGATTGCAGTGTTTGCACCGATGGTGCATGAATAGTGCCGTTCAAGGTCAAAGCAAACGTAATTAAACCGATAGATACCGCACCTAATGCACAAGTAATAGCGGTGTAACGTAGCGCTGACCAATCAGGAAATTGTGAGGCTCCCATGGTATAACTAACCCAGCAAAACGCCCCAGACAAAAACATTAAGTCCCACTGTCCTGCTCCGCCTGTAAATACATCACTAGGATGTCCACCACTAATCACCAGAAAAACACCAGCAAAGGCACTGGCAACAGCAATCATCGTAAATCGATGTGGACGCTGGCCTTTCAATAACCACGTTAAAATCACTGTCATCATTGGCATCAACGCCATAACTACTGCGCCATGTTCAGGACGAGAATGTACCAAACCATTAAATGCCAACAAATTAAAACCAGCAAAACCGAGTGTCCCGTAAAAAAACAATAACAAGGTTTTACCTTCAAGCCTGAATGCTTTTTTTCCTTCAAACCAATAAAGAAGAAGCATGAAGACAAGTGCCGCCGGTGCGTAACGAATTAATGTCATGTAGTAAGGATCCATCACTGTCAGTGCTGATTTTGCAACTGAAAACATGCCACCCCATGACATCGTTGCTGCTAGCAGCAAGGCCACAGCTAATAAAACAGTATTTCTAGTCATGCCAACTCTCCAAGAAGGTAACGTTGTCGACATTGTAACTTTTTTTAATTTATCTATAATCAGGCCAATTAGAAATTAATTATTTCTATAATCAACCTAATTGGAAAAGATATGCATTCACTCAATGATATGGCGATATTTGCTGCTGTTGTCGACACTGGTGGATTTACAGCTGCGGCGCAAAGCTTAGGTATTTCTACTCCCGTTATTAGCAAACGCATTTCTGCGCTTGAATCTGATCTTGGATCACGTCTTTTATTTCGAACTACACGCAAAATAAGCCTGACAGAAGCCGGTAGCGTTTTCTATCAATACTGCAATCGTATAGTGACAGAGGCTCAAGAAGCTGAAGCAGCCGTGACCTATCTTAATGCTGAACCCAGAGGCTTGCTCAGAGTCACAGCACCCATCACCTTTGGTTCGTATCAAATCACCAATGCCCTGCCCGATTTTATGGCTCGCTATCCAGAAGTGCAGATTGATTTAGATGTTAGTGACCGCACTGTCGATCTAGCAGAAGAAGGATTTGATATTGCTATACGCCTGACACGTGAGCCGCCACAACTTTACGTTGCACGACATTTAACCAAAACTCGTCGGGTAGTCTGTGCTGCGCCCGATTATTGGGATCGCCATGGTCGACCTAAAAAACCAAGCGATCTTCTCTCACATGATTGTATCGTTTACAGTCCAAATCCTAACTACAATAACTGGATATTTGAACGCAATCAGAATATTGAAACGGTATCAGTACAAGGTCGATTTAAGGTTAATAATACCAACGCCATGCTGGAAGCTGCTATTGCCGGTTTGGGTGTGATTATGCTGACATCGATCAGTGTCGATCATGCTATTGCCAACAAACAATTAGAACCCGTATTACTAGACTATGATTCACCAGGAGCATGCATCTATGCTCTATATTTACCTAATCGTTATCTCTCAAGTAAGGCAAGGGTCTTTATTGATTTCATGGTTGAATGGTGCAAAACACAAGGTATTGCAGCTAATTAGGCTAGTACTGACATTGTCGATATAGCTCATTATTGAGCTTATCTTCATACATTTTTGGTATGAATGTCTGTTCTGTTTGTGCCAATTGTCGTTACCCCTTCAATTTAATTGTCCATGTAAAAAATAAAAACAAGCTATCTATCTGATTTTATTTGATTTAATTATTCTATATTTTTACTTTTTTTCTGGAATACATCTTGCTCAACTGGTTAGAACAACTCAGCTAGTAATCTAGCACTAACCATGACAGGTGATTTATGAGCAAAATTGGTATTTTTTTCGGAACAGAAACCGGCAGCACTCGCTTAGTTGCAAAAAAGATCTATAAACAATTGGGTGAAGAGCTTGCTGATAAACCTAAAAACATCAATCGCACTACTGCTGAAGAACTGATGCAGTATGATGCTTTGATCGTAGGCACACCCAGTTACGGTATTGGTGACTTACCAGGTCGTGCGGTTGATTGTATCGAAGCTAATTGGGCTGAGTTTGCTCCCCATCTAGATGGTTATAATCTCAAAGGTAAAAAAGTCGCCTTGTTTGGCTTAGGTCATCAAGAACGTTATGCCGATCGCTTTGCCAGTTCATTGATGAAACTGTATCAACTGTTTTATGGTTATGGCGCTGATATTGTCGGTAGTTGGAGTACTGATGGTTATCAATTTGATCATTCTGATTCGATCATTGATGGTGAATTTGTAGGCTTAGTGCTCGATCAACGTGGTCAAGCTAATTTGACTGACGAGCGTATTAAAGCTTGGTTAGATAGGGTTTCACCTCAACTGCTAAACACAGATAGTACGGTTGAAGTTGCCTGATATGCTAAGTAGTGATGTTGAACGTGATCTGACACCATTAGCAGATTGCAATAGTTGCCAATTTCAATCTAGCCTTCTTGCTGAAGGTAGTTGCATACCTGGTGATTGTTGTGTTGCCGCAATTAGTGGTCGACAGATTGATCGCTTTTTCAAAGCCCATCCCGACTATGCTGCACAGTTCACTCAAGATGATTTTTGGGAACGCAGAGCTATTGCTGCCCGCTATTTGCCACCGGATCAGCTCTATCCACTGTTAGACGATCCTGATGAAGCGGTTCGACGGGTATTAGCATATAAAGTACCGCTTGAATGGCTGCCCTTACTCAGAAACGATGTTGATCGTGAAGTCAGAATTACAGTAGCTGATCGTTTGCCAGAACATCAATTGGAAACAATGGCCACTGATTCTGATTATCTGGTACGTGTTTATGTTGCTAAACGACTGCCGGTTGGTCGATTATTTCGTCTAGCAACTGATCCTGATGCTGAAGTAAGACGTATTGTTGCTCACCGAATTCCTACTGTCAGTCTGGCATTAATGGCTGATGATGTTGAAGTAGAAATTAGACGTACTATTGCACGGCGAATTAACGTTAATGAATTAGATAGAATGAGCAAGGATGAAGATTGGACTGTGCGTTATGAGGTGACACTACGTGCTGAACAAGACTTACTACACACCATGCTTGATGATGAAGACGATGAAGTTCGTTTGATGGCACAACAACGTTTAGAAAGCCTCTCACAATAGTGTATTTTGTTGCGTGAATGTTCTAGTGATAACGACTTAAATTAAGATCATCTGCATAAATTTCTGGTGTCTGATTAGCCACTAAATCAGCCAGAACCTGAGCGGAACCACATGCCATCGTCCAGCCTAAAGTGCCATGTCCGGTATTAAGCCAAAGATTGTTATGTTCTGGTTTATTTGAGGCACGACCTATGATCGGCGTTCCATCTGGTGTCATCGGCCGTAAACCCGTCCAAAAATCTGCATTAGCCATATCACCGCCATTAGGAAATAAACTGTTAGTGACCATTTCTAAGGTCTGACGTCGACGTTGATTAAGCGTTAAATCAAACCCTGCTAATTCTGCCATTCCACCTACTCTTATCCGATTATCAAATCGCGTAATTGCTACTTTATAGGTTTCATCCATAACGGTAGATAGTGGCGACGCTTCTGCATCAAGAATAGGGATAGTTAATGAATAACCTTTAACTGGATAGACTGGAATGTCGATAGCCAATGCCTGCAAAAGTTGGCGAGAATAACTACCCAAAGCAATAACATAGTGATCGGCTTCTATTAATTCTGTTTGGCCATCATCACTAATATAAACGCCTTGAATTCTACCTTGTTGGGTCAATAGACTTTTAACTGTGACATGCTGACGAAATTGCACACCAAGTTTAATCGCCTCTTCAGCCAGATGTGTTGTGAACATTTGGCAATCGCCAGTTTCATCTTTAGGTAAACGCAATCCGCCTGCCAAATGTTGTTTGACCAAGGCTAATGCCGGTTCAGCTTGAGCACAGCCATCTCTATCTAATAACTCAAAGGGCACATTACATTGACTTAACACTGCTATGTCTTTTTCAGCGTTATCAAGTTGTTTTTGAGTACGAAAGACTTGGAGTGTACCTTGGCTTCGTGCTTCATATTTAATGCCAACATTATCACGCAAGTCATCTAAACAATCGCGACTATATTCAGCCAATCGCACCATACGTTGTTTATTACGGTTATAACTCGCGGTATTGCAGTTGAGTAATAATTTATACATCCACTGCCATTGCCACAAACTACCATCAGGTTTAATGCTGAGTGGTGCATCCTTAATAAAAAGCCACTTTAGTGCTTTGAGGGGAATACCGGGTGCTGCCCAAGGTGCCGAATAGCCAGGTGAAACTTGACCAGCATTGGCATAACTTGTTTCCATTGCTGGCATCGGTTCACGATCAATAACAGTAACTGCATAGCCTTTTTTTGCTAAATAATAAGCACTGCTAACACCTACTACCCCTGCTCCAAGTATCAATACACGCATTCTGTAATATCACTTTTCACTGAGCAAACCTGAAGCTTGTTCAGTAAATTTGTGCCAATCATGCTGTGCTTGTAATAAAACATCAGCGATATATTCTTGACTTGGTTTATGTTCATCCGCAAAGTTTGATAAGGCACATGACGTGCGATGTGTATTCAAGGCATGTTCGACAATCTCATTAACAACATCATCATAAGCAGAGACTACAAGCGATTTTGTTTCTGGCGTGATCTGATTTGGGTCTAATGACCTCAATAGCCCTAACAGATCATCATAAATCTGTTGCAATACTCCAATCACAGCATATTTAAATACGCCATTAGATCGTTGTTGTGACAGAGCAATATTAATCACCTGATTATAGTGACGTTTATTATTTCTGATGATGTTACTTACTGTTTGTTGATATTGTTCTAGCATCACTGCACTCCTTAAGTATCTAGACTGACACAATGTTGTTTATCGAAACATCGCACCATAGCCTTCTTCACTTAATACTTGTTTAACCGCCCTTCTGGTTAACAATCCCTGATAATAGGTTTTGCAGTTTTCAGGCAAATCCAAATGAATTCGGTCTGCCCAAAACAAGACATAAAACAAGGCGGCATCGCTAATAGAAAACTGTTCAAATATCGTTGTACGTCCAGCCAAGATCGGCTCAAGCAGATTGAATGCTTGCATTACAATCTCTTGACCTTGCTGTCTAATGGCATCATGTTCAGCACTATTACTGCTGTATTTGTCCGTCGTGAATAGTCGAGTAAATCCATGACCATGAATGGTGTTAACGGCATAACTCATCAGCTCAAGTGCATTACATTCATCCTCCAACGCTAGTGGCAATAGCTGTCGCTTTGGATGCTGTTTGGCTATCCACCATGCGATAGACTGAAAATCAGTTAATATCAGGCCATCATCTGTGACCAAGGTTGGGATAGTGCCTTTAGGATTAAGTTGAAGATAGTCAGGTTTTTTATTATCACCCTCGAGCAGATTAACCAAATGCACTTCAAATAAAGCGTCGACTTCTTCAAGCAAAATATGGATTGCAGTGCTACATGAACCCGGCGTCATATAAAATTTCATTGTCATTGCTCATGCTCCAATACCATAATATCGACTAGTCCTTGCTCACGAATCATAGCTTTGAACTGTTTCATCACCGGCCGTGAAATACGCGTTTCAGCCAATACCCGCATTTCATAAATATCGTTTTTCATGGCCTCATCAATACCTGCCAATGCAACTGAAATAATGTGATGACATTCACCAGCCAATAGATTTCCCGGTAGATGTTTAACTTGCTGGTATAGCTCAGCCATAATGACTTTTTCATCAGTATTCATCTTGCACTTGCCATCGAGTATTTTGAGCATCACAGCAACCACACAATCTATCTGTTGTGCTGATAATGTATGCCGCCCTAGCCATGTTGCAACATGCTGTTTCATTATGAATCCATGCCTCTGAACACCGCACAACGCTTAAACACATC
>JBFIJJ010000142.1:0-6785 GCA_041600795.1 Methylophagaceae bacterium
CGGTTCTGCTAGAAATATCAATCCGATAGCAGCTGGCGTACCAATAATAAACACCCAACGTAGCGCCCAATCGATGGTATGTGAAAATTCCGCTTTAGACGCAGAGGCATGTTTATGAGACAAGCTCGGCAAAATTACTGTTGATAATGCGATACCGACTATTCCAAGCGGAAACTCAACCAAGCGATCGGAATAATATAACCATGAGATGCTGCCAGTAACCAAAAAGGATGCGAGTAAAGTGTCTAACAGTAAATTTATTTGAGCAACAGAAACCCCAAACATGGCAGGGATCATCAATTTTAGAATTTTTTGCACCCCACTTTCATGCCATCCCCAACGTGGTTTTGGTAAGAGTTTTAATTTTAATAAAAACGGGATTTGGAAAATAAGTTGTACTACACCACCAATAAACACACCCCAAGCAAGTGCGGTTACGGGTTGTTCAAGTTGTGGTGATAACCATAAGGCAGCAGAAATAAGCGATAAATTAAGAAAGACTGGAGTAAAGGATGGGATCGCAAATTGACCAAAACTATTCAAAATCGCGCCAGCCAGTGCTGTTAACGAGATAAAAAACAGGTAAGGAAAGGTAATTCGTAATAAATCAGCGGCTAGGGTTATTTTTTCTGGGTTATCAATAAAGCCCGGAGCAAAAAGCATAATTAACAATGGTGCGGCGATTACCCCTATCAGCGTGATCACAAACAGGATCGTTGCTAGTGTGCCACTGGTATTGGCTATTAATTGTCGTAAATCGTTTTGACCACTGCGTTTATACTCAGCCAATACCGGAATAAATGCTTGGGAGAATGCCCCTTCGGCAAATAGGCGACGCAAAAAATTTGGGATTTTAAATGCAACAAAAAACACATCAGCGCCAAGGCCTGCACCAAATAATCTTGCAATTACAATATCGCGAACAAAGCCCAAAATTCGAGAGATAAAGGTCATCATGCTAACAATAGCTGTTGACTTGAATAGTTTCTCACTCATCCGCGTACTCGTGTTAATGATAATATTGACAGCAATTTTATACTTTTGAAGGACTGCTGTATGGCCCAACGTTGTAAAGGCCTTAATTCTAAGTGTTTTTTGTTTACTTATCTTATGATTGTGGGATTTTTGTTGGTTTTATGGATGAACCGATTACCTTTGCTTTATGATGATCAGCGACAAATTCCACAAGATTTGCAGCTATACCTTGAATCACCGCCACGCCAACTCGCCGATTTTTCTTTAGAAACGACTAATAAATTAACCCTGACCAATAGCTGGTTTGATAATAAATGGTCTTTTGTTTATTTTAGCCATCTTAATTGTTTGCCACAGTGCCAGTCTTCACTAGAAACCTTATCAAAATTACAAAATGCCTTTGCAAGTAATCAAATTCAGTTTTTAGTTATTGGTTTAGATCAAGATGACGAATCAATTACGCAGTTAACACAGTTTTTAAACACACAGAATATCTCTGTGCCGGTAGCAACAGCTGATGAGGCTACAATTGAACAGATAGCAAAAACATTCATTGCACTGTTTCTTAAAACGGATTATTCCGATGGTAGCTATCAAATAGAGCAAGAGCACCATATTTTTGTTGTTGATCCGAAGGGACGTGTTTACGCAACATTCAGACCGCCTTATGATGCAATGACGATTACCGCACTATTTTCAAAAATCAGATTATTTTATGCAAAGTCTGAATAAAAAATTAACTGAGAATTTTGGACATTAGTTGAGCCAACTCTTTTAAGGTGCTAACTCTGCGGTAGCTAGGTCGCCAGACCAACCCCAGCGATCGCATTGGTTTATTGCCTTGACTAATTAGTGGTCGAACACAAATATCAGCATGTTTGACCATATCTGAGCTTATTGCCATTTCAGGGATTAATGTAATACCTAAGCCCCCAGCTACCATTTCAATCAATGTATATAGGCTTGTACCCTGCATACTCATACGATGGCTAGTACTAGGCAATTTACAGGCACTGAGCGCATGTTCACGCATACAATGGCCTTCTGATAACAACAAAAGATCATCTAGTGGTAACTCTGAGGGATCAAGTTGCTTATGTTTACTAAGAGGATGTTTTTTAGGCAAGGCCACCCAAAATTGCTCCTCAGCAAAAAGCTGTTTGTTTAAATCACCGATATCAAATGGAAAAGCTAGAATCGCCAAATCAATTTCACCGCTGCGCAAACTACTCAATAATCGTTCAGATTGATCTTCTATTAATACAACTTCAAGTTCAGGCAATGTAGCGCGTATAGTCGGCAATACTTTAGGCAATAAAAATGGGCTGATACTCGGGATCACCCCTATGCGTATTCGGCCGACTAATGGATTGCGCTCAGACTGGGCGAGATCAACCAAATCAGCTGATAATGACAATATATGTTGTGCCCTAGTTGCTATTTCTAGGCCTAAGGCGGTTGGCATGACCTTACGGTTGGTTCGTTCAAATAAAGATGTACCTAATATTGTTTCTAGATCTTGAATACCGGCGCTTAAGGTTGATTGTGTAACAAAGCAACGTTCAGCAGCTTGTCCAAAATGATTAACTTCTACTAACGTTGTTAAATAATGTAGTTGGCGTAAAGTTGGTAAATTCATAATCGGAAATTCCACTTGTAACAAGATAAATAATCAGTTGGATCTAAAATAGCACACAACCTAAGCTTATTTCCAATCCCTGAATACAGTAGGAAGAGTAAATAGGCAGAGCAAGAATTATGATCACAGATAATGAATCAAAATGAATATACAGAAATGTATTCTGAGTTTAGAACACAGCCTAGAATAAAAAATGCAGCTGCTGTTTTGTTTCCTAAATGGATGAACAAATAGAAGAATCTAGAGAGTATGCACAAATGTTTGTTAAAGTATTAGCGACCGCAGAAACGATTTGCTGCATTAGCAAAAGTTGAGCAGCGGCATGCTCAGCATTATCAAGATGCATTAGATGCACATAAATAATAGTTATACATCAAATTAGGAGATTAAAAATGAGACAGTGGCAATGTGTTGTCTGTGGTTTTATCTATGATGAAGCCAAAGGTTTGCCCGAAGAAGGTATCGCGCCAGGCACAAGTTGGGATGACATACCTGATGATTGGGAATGCCCAGAGTGTGGTGTTGGTAAAGACGATTTCGAAATGGTTGAAATCTAGCGTTTACAATAAGAGAGGAGAGTTCTCCTCTCTATCTTTTTATTGGTTTAGGAACAAATAAATGGATCCCATTATTATCATAGGTACCGGTGTTGCTGGTTACACGCTGGCCAGAGAGCTTAGAAAGCTTAATAACGAACAAGCTTTAATTATGGTATCCAGTGACGATGGTCGTAATTACCCTAAACCAATGTTATCAAATGCATTAACAAAAGGAAAAACAGCTGACCAAGTAGCGATGTCTGACGCCGTAAAAATGGCTGAAAGCCTTTCTGCAACCATTATGACAGAGCAAACAGTTGTTAACATTGATCGCCAAAATAGAACCATTATTTTAGCTTCAGGTGAAGAGATTCGATATAACAAATTAATATTAGCTGTTGGTGCAAACCCTGTACGTCTTAAGTTTGAAGGTGATGCCGCAGACGTTGCACTATCAGTTAATAATTTGAATGATTACACCGCATTCAGACGTCAGTTAGTAACAGCAAAACACGTTGCAATTATTGGTGCAGGTCTAATTGGGTGTGAATTTGCAAATGATCTTAGTAACGTAGATGTGGCGGTTTCAGTTATAGGCACAAGTGATGTGCCGATGAATTCATTATTGCCAAGACAAATTTCTGCAGAATTACAGCAAGCATTAACAACCGCGGGTGTGAACTGGTATTTGGGCACTACTGTAAAAACTATTAATTCTGTTAATGATCAGTATGAACTACAGCTTGAATCAGGTGAATCAATTTTTGCTGATGTTGTGGTATCCGCTGTTGGCTTGAAAGCAAATACGGCATTAGCACAATCAGCAGAATTAGTTATTAACAGAGGCATTGTTACTGATATATATTTGCAAACATCGGACCCTAATATTTATGCCATTGGTGATTGTGCGGAAGTATCTGGTCATCATTTAATGTATATCGCCCCAATTATGTTGGCAGCTAAAGCGCTTGCACAAACAATATCAGGAACACCAACCTCAGTTAGTTATCCCGCTATGCCCGTTGCAGTAAAAACACCTAGTTACCCGTTGATTCTCTGCCCTCCTCCAGCCAATATTAAAGGCTCATGGCAGATTGAACATAGTGAAACAGGTGATAGCGGTATAGGTGTAAAAGGTTTATTTATCGATGAAAACGATAGCTTACAAGGATTTGTATTAAGTGGTGCGATGACCAGCCAAAAGCAAAATTACGCTAAGATGCTGCCTGATTTGCTTAACTAAATAGTGGTTTATGGATTAGTATAAATCCAGTAAAGTAAGCGGCTAATAACAACAACCCTTAGTATTTTGGTACGGAAATAAAATTTGGTGCTTACACAACTCAGTATTTCTAATCTGAGAAATATAACTGAGCTAAAACTTAGCCCTTGCCCTGGAGTCAATTTAATTATTGGTGACAATGGGTCAGGCAAAACAACACTACTTGAAGCAATTCATCTGCTTGCTTTAGGGCGTTCTTTTCGTACGCGCTCGTTAAAAAATGTTGTTCAATTTAATCAGCAACACAGTCTTGTTCTTGCAAAAACGCCCAACGATATCCCGATTGGACTCGAGTATTCTTTGGCTTCCGGATTAAAAATCCGATTGAATAGCGCCCCTGTTAATAAGTTGTCTGAGCTTGTATCGTATTTGCCTTTACAATTTATTCCGGCCAATTGCCATCAAATATTTGAGCAAGGTCCTCGCTATCGTCGTCAGCTATTAGATTGGGGATTGTTTCACGTGGAACAACAATTTAATTATCACTGGCAATCTTATAAAAAAATTGTTCAACAACGTAATTCGGCTTTGAGGCAACGTAAGAATGATGATGAAATTCAATTATGGGATCATCAATACGTACAACATGGAGAAATGATTACTAATTACCGCATCGAGTATTTAGTGCTGTTGCTAGAAGAGTTTACAAAGGTTTTTAATACGTTGTGTCCCGAATTAAAAGATTCAGTATTTACAACAAAATATAAAAATGGCTGGGTAAAAGGTTCATCGCTTCAACAAGCATTGATTGATGGCTTAGATCGTGACAAACAATTGATGTATACAAAATGTGGTAGTCATGCTGCCGATTGGATAATAAGAATAAATGATGGTGATCCATCTGAAATGTTATCAAGAGGTCAACAAAAACTATACTTCATAGCATTATCTTTGGCACAAACAAATATTACTAATAAGACTGGTGGTGGCTCGGATAAAAGTGGCTCGCTTTTACTCATTGATGATTTAAGTTCAGAGTTAGATATTTATCATCAATTATTGGTATTGCAAGAGTTGTCTCAATCACCTGCGCAGTGCTTTATAACAACAACAGATCTCTCTTTATCTGAGCGAATAAAAGATATTGATCATGAAATGTTTCACGTGAAACATGGACGGTTGAGCTAGTTGATTTATCGGAAAGAGTGATGAAGCTATCAACTGATCGTTATAAAGAGTAAAATGGTTTCTTTATGCAAATCATCCTGTTATTTAATGGATAAAATATGACAACTGAAAATGAAAAGACATACGACTCTAATAACATTAAAGTGCTCAAGGGCTTGGATGCAGTAAGAAAGCGCCCTGGTATGTATATCGGTGATACTGATGATGGTACCGGTTTGCACCACATGGTTTTTGAAGTTTTAGATAATGCTATTGATGAAGCCCTTGCGGGCCATTGTTCAGAAATTAATGTTCGTATTCACCCCGATGATTCGGTTTCGGTCAGTGACAATGGGCGCGGAATACCGGTTGATATGCATGAAGGAGAAGGTGTATCAGCTGCTGAAGTTATCATGACAGTGTTACATGCTGGTGGTAAGTTTGATGATAATTCATATAAGGTATCAGGCGGTCTTCATGGTGTTGGTGTCTCAGTAGTTAATGCCTTATCCAAGAAATTAAATTTAGAAATAAAACGCAACAATAAAGTCTATCGCCAAAGTTATACTGATAGCGTGCCTGATGGTCCTATTCAAGAATGTGAAGACTGCGACTCAACGGGTACGAAAATTCAATTTTGGCCAAGTGAAGACACGTTTACCAATGTTACATTTGAATACAAGATATTAGCAAAACGTATCAGAGAATTGGCCTTCTTAAATTCAGGTGTAAAAATTGTTTTAACCGATGAGCGCGATGATGTTTCAGAGACCTTCTATTATGAAGGTGGTATCCGTTCGTTCGTAGAACATCTTAATAAAAATAAAACGCCGGTTCATGAAACTATTATTAGTATTTCCGGCGAAAAAGATGATGTGGTGGTTGAGTTGGCCATGCAGTGGAACGACTCATATCAAGAAAATTTATATTGTTTTACCAATAATATTCCTCAACGTGATGGGGGCACCCACTTGGCAGGTTTCCGTGCAGCGCTGACACGAACATTAAATCAGTATATCGAAGCAGAAGGTCTTGCAAAAAAATCGAAAGTGGCAACCAGTGGTGATGATGCACGAGAAGGTCTAACTGCCGTACTGTCAGTGAAGGTACCAGATCCAAAATTCTCATCACAAACTAAAGATAAATTAGTCTCTTCCGAAGTAAGAACAATTGTTGAATCTCTTGTAAATGAGCATTTTCATGATTATTTAGTTGAGAATCCAACAGATAGTAAATTGATTGC
>JBFIJJ010000143.1:0-6709 GCA_041600795.1 Methylophagaceae bacterium
GATGAAGCCGTGCTTCGTGCAGATGAGTTTGATTCGAAAGTGTTTTACAGTCGTTCCAACGCAATTGAATGGTTAGCGGGAAATGTTGGATAAAGTGAAACCTAAACTGGAACAAGAATACCAGAATGCTATTGTCTATAGCGCAGATGGTCAAGGCTACTCTGTTCGTTGTAATGACTATATTCTAACCAGTGTTTTTCAACCTATATTGAGTGTGCCACATCGACGAGCAGTCGGATTCGAAGGTTTGATCCGTGCACGCAGTGTAGAAAATAATCATGAGTGTTCGCCTCTGGATTTATTTTCACAAGCTAGAACGAGCGTTGAACATCTTGCCTTAGATCGATTATGTAGAAGTTTACATGTGCATAATTTCAGGCAAAGCGGCATTAATGACGAGTGGCTCTTTCTCAATTTAGACTCACAATGTTTAGCTACAGAAAAACCGCATCCCGGATTTATGAGTAATTTATTCTCGTTATCAGAGATGCGGCCTGAACATGTTGTGATAGAAATATTAGAGAGTGAAATAAACGATAGGGCCTATTTGAAATCGTTAATAGCACATTTTCGATCTATGGGTTGTTTGATTGCTATTGATGATTTTGGTGCTGGTCATTCCAATTTTGATCGTATTTGGGAGCTAGAACCCGATATTGTCAAAATTGATCGAAACTTGATTGAACGAGCCGAAACAAGTTCGAAAGTAAAACGTATATTAAAAGGCATTGTGACGCTAATTCATGAAGCGGGAAGTCTTGTTGTTATTGAAGGTATTGAGAATGAAAAACAAGCTTTGATTGCGATTGAAGCTAATGCTGATATGGTTCAAGGTTTTTATTTTGCTAAACCATCAACCAAGGTTAATCCTAGTAACATAGATCATCGACTTGATGAATTATTGTTGTCTGAAAAACAAATGCGAACAGAAACGAGTCAACGTTTAAAACAACACTTTAATCGTTTCGAAACGTTATTTAAACAAGCTATTAGCGAGTTCGCACATTCATTTGATCATACGCTGTGTAGTCAGATTCTTTTTAAAGAAAATAGAGCCGTTCGTAGTTATATCTTGAATGAAGTTGGCACTCAAATTGGAAAAACGATTGAAGCCCCTTATTTTTTAGAACAGCTAAAGTCTCAATTTAAACCGCTATTCAGTAGTGATAGTGCCAATTGGTCAAATAAGCATTATCACTACCAAGCAATACAGAATGTTAATAAAATGCAAGTAAGTCGATTGTACTTATCTGCCGTCGGACGACATATGTGTATTACCGTGTCACAAGCAATTGAAGTAGATGGAGAACTTTATGTGCTATGTTGCGATTTGTTTTGGCAGGATGACTAAATTTGATGGAGAGGGTGTGGAATCAATATAAGATCCACTTAGGTGTTGTATCACTTTTCATTGCCGGTATCATTTTCGACCTTTCTATACCACTTGGGGTTGCTGCCGGTGTTGTATATGTCTTACCTGTTTTAGTTACCTATAGTATTGAATCGACACGCACTACCTATATTGCCACCATTCTTGGCATTATATTAACGTTGTTTGGTTTTATAGCTTCTCCCGAAGGTGGTGAATTATGGAAAGTCATTGCAAATCGCATTTTAGCTATTGTTGCTATCGTCACCGTTGGTTTGGCAATCGTAAAAGTAAAACGTCATAAAGCCGATTTAACCACTCAAACCAAGTTAGCTTTAGCGTCGCAATTACAAGCCGTTGAAGCTAATAAAGCAAAATCGGTATTTTTGTCTTCTATCAGTCATGAGTTAAAGACACCGTTGAATGCTGTTCTTGGGTTTAGTCAGGTTTTGTTACATGAACCTGAAACAACACCGGCTCAAAAAGAAAGCATTAATTACATTTTAAAATCGGGTCGTCATCTTTCAGAAATGATTCATCAGGCGATAGAATTTACCAGTATTCAAGATGGGTCATTTCAACCCCAAATCCATAAATCTGAATTAATTCCGTTAGTACATCATGCTCTTGAACGGGTTACACCATTAGCCAAGAATAAAAATATTGTCATCGATATATCTAGGCTTGAAAGATTTCCGATTAAATCAATTAATTGTGATCCTAATTTATTATTAAGCGTATTAATAAACCTTATAAAAAATGCAGTGCAATATAATCAAGACAACGGCAAGGTCAAGTTAAGTTATACACTTGATGAGAATCATTTTTTGAGACTCAGTATATGTGATACAGGTGTCGGCATAGACGACGCTAATATAGCGCGTCTATTTAAGCCTTTTACCCGACTAAGCGAAAACAATTCTGAACACCTAGGACTTGGTTTGGGCTTAGCAAAAGCCAAAATATTAATTGAATCAATGGGAGGACATATTGGCCTCTCTCGTAATGATGATGTTGGTATGACATTCTGGATTGATTTAAAGATTTAAGACCAGCATAACTCAATAGCCATACTGCACAAAACTAGTGCGAGACTTATTCATACCAGTTACATCATGGTGCAATAAAATTAGCGATTCAATAATGATTACGCTAAATCAATCAGTTACAAAATGGCACGATATCTGCTCTGTAAGCAGGATTGGTTAGCTGATGGTGGTTAACCTACATTCGAGAACGTAATTCATGTCAACTCATAAACTTAAGTTATTATCATTTAGTGGTAATACCCGTATTCTCCACCTTAGTTGGATGGCTTTTTTTATAAGCTTTGTTGTTTGGTTTAACCATGCTCCATTATTGATTTCAATTAAAGAAACATTGGGATTAACCAGCCAACAAATTAAAACAATTTTAATCTTGAACGTAGCATTGACTATTCCTGCCCGTATCGTTGTGGGTATGTTAGTTGATAAATACGGCCCTAAAATTATGTATTCATTATTATTGGGTATCTCAAGTTTTATCTGTTTCTTCTTTGCAATGGCAGATACATTCGAGCAACTGGCCGCAGCACGCTTTATGCTCGGTTTTGTTGGTGCCGGTTTTGTTATCGGTATCAGAATGATTTCCGAATGGTACCCAGCCAAACAAGTTGGTTTAGCTGAAGGTATCTATGGTGGCTGGGGTAACTTCGGTTCTGCTGCTGCTGCCATGACATTACCTACAATTGCCATAATGTTTGGCGGTGAAAATGGCTGGCGTTATGCCATCGCATCTACCGGTGCAATAGCCTTAGTCTATGCCTTTATTTATTACAATAGTGTGCATGATACACCTAAAGGTTCGACGTATTTTAAACCTAAAAAATCAGGCGGAATGGAGGTAACCAGTAAAGGTGACTTTATTCTGTATCTGATTATGAATATTCCTATGTATGCAGCACTGGCTTTGCTTGCTTGGAAATTATCACCAAATGGTGTCAGCTTATTATCAGCACAAGTCGTAGACTTGATTTATGTTGGTTTGGTAGCGTTATATTTCTATCAGGTTTATCACATTTATCAGGTTAACAAAGAGATATTTGTTAAACCCGTTCCAGAAATTCATCGTTATAAATTTAAACAAGTAGCGGTACTGGATTTAGCCTATTTAGCAACATTTGGTTCCGAGTTGGCTGTGGTATCAATGTTGCCACTATTCTTTAGTGAAACATTTGACATTTCAGCGGTGCAAGCAGGTTTATTAGCTTCGGGTTTTGCGTTTATGAACTTAGTTTCACGCCCAATTGGTGGTCTGTTTAGTGATAGATTTGGACGTAAGAAAACCTTAACTGTCTGCATTGGCGGTTTAGCGGTTGGCTATTTTGTTATGGGGCTAATTACACCTGAATGGTTTATCGTGCTTGCTGTACTTGCCACAATGGCATGTTCATTCTTTGTACAAGCAGGTGAAGGTGCCGTATTTGCTGTTGTACCATTAGTACAACGTCGTTTGACCGGTCAAATTGCGGGTATGGCTGGTGCCTATGGTAACGTAGGTGCTGTGACATTCTTGACTGTACTGTCTTTAGTGTCTGCCCAAACCTTCTTTTTTGTGATTGCGGCAACCGCGGTTGTTACCTTGATTGCCGTGCAATTTATGGATGAACCAAAAGGTCAAATGGCTGAGATCCTACCTGATGGCACGGTTCAAATGATTGATGTACATTAAGCATTAATCACGCTATTACGCTATAGTTAAGCGACTTATTCCTACTGGGGATAGGTCGCTTTTTTATATCTGACTTTTCTGCTAGGGAAACAATATGACTGCAAAGCTGCAAGTTAAAATAGGGCAGTGTTCTGATAAAGGTGTAAAGGAAGAAAATCAAGACTCTTTAGGGTTTCACATTCCTGAAAACAAAGCCTTATTAGAAACAAAAGGCGTCGCCTGTGCACTCGCTGATGGTATTAGTAGTAGTGAAGAAGCTAAACAAGCAAGTCAGTGCTGCGTCACCGGCTTTTTAAGTGATTATTTTAGTACACCTGATTCATGGTCAGTTAAAAAATCTGGTGGCAAAGTCTTAACGGCGATTAATACTTGGCTATATGGTCAAAGCAACCAATACCGTGACAGTAACCGTGGCCTTGCAAGCACATTCTGTGGCTTGGTGATTAAATCAACCACAGCACATTTATTTCATGTTGGGGATAGTCGTATCTACCTTTACCGGAATCATGATCTTGAACAGCTAACAACAGATCACCGTATTTTAATGCCAGGTGAAAAAGAGTACCTTGGTCGTGCAATGGGCGTCGATTATCGCCTTGATATAGATTATAAATCACTGTCAGTAGAAGTCGGTGATCTGTTTTTTATTGCGACTGATGGCATACATGATTACCTTTCTGATAAACAGATTGCAGATACACTTGCTACACATACTAGTGACTTAACGTCACTTGCACAGCTTTTTGTCACAATGGCATCGGAAGCGGGCAGTTTGGATAACCTAAGTTGCCAAATACTGAAAGTTGAAAACTTACCCACGCAAGATCCTGATGAAGTCTTTGCTCAATTAACCGCATTGCCATTCCCACCTGAATTGTATGAAGGTGTGATCTTGGATGGTTATCGGATTACTCGCGAGATCCATGCAAGTTCAACCAGCCAACTTTACCTTGCTGTTGATACCGATACCGGCGAAAAAGTTGTTATTAAAACACCTTCGGTTAATTTTGAGGATGATCCTGCCTATCTAGAACGCTTTCAATTAGAAGAATGGGTAGGACGCCGCATTGATAATCCACATGTTATCCGAACTATCGAACAAACACGGCCACGTCGTTTTCTTTATTACATAATGGAATACATCGAGGGCCAGACCTTAGAACAATTATTAGATGATCATGGCCCTTTTGATTTAACCAAAGTACGCTCGATTGCCAGCCAAGTTATTAGTGGACTAAGAGCTTTCCATAGACTTGATATGCTGCATCAAGATCTCAAGCCGGGCAATATCATGATCACAACAGAGGGATTGGTCAAAATTGTTGATTTTGGATCGACCAAGATCGCAGGAATAGCAGATATATCAACTCCCGTTGAGCGAAAAGAGTTACTTGGAACAAAGAACTATACTGCACCAGAATATTTGCTCGAACAATCAGGCACATCACAATCTGATATGTTCTCGCTCGGTTGTATTATTTATGAATTGCTTACCGGTAAATTACCTTATGATACTGCCTTGTCGCGAGCATCAGACAAGGTCTCATTGAGAAGGCTGCAATATCGCCCCATTACTGATAACAACAGATTGATTCCACATTGGGTTGATAAAGCCATTAGGTGCGCCGTTCAAATCGATCCAGAAAAACGTTATGAAAAATTGTCAGAATTAGAGTGCGATCTTAATAAGCCTAATCCAATTTATCTTAAAGAAGAAAACTTGCCATTGATTGAACGCAATCCGGTGAGATTTTGGAAAGCATTTTCTGGTTTATTGCTATTAATGAACGTATTCTTACTTTACCTAATCTTTGGGTGAGATCATTGTATAGTTATCTACAAAAGCGTAGGTAGTCAAACCATCATTTTGTCGGAATGTGATACAAAAAAGGTAACCCGAAGGTTACCTTTTTCACGAGAGATACCAATCAATCACAACTGTTAACATTGGTAATAAATTGATAGAAGATCTAATACATTTATTGTGCCAAAAATATTTATCTATATTAAACAAGCAACTGCTTAATTTAGTCAGCAAGCATGACGTTTTGACGAACTAAAACGGTGCATATTCAGTTCAAATAATAAAAAGCGCACCACAAACTAGTGGAAATTTTATTGAGCAACTATTCAAATGGACTTATTTTGACTGAAGCCTTATGTTTAGCTAGCTTCAGCATGATCATCATCGTAAGTAGGCACAACAATTGCCTAGTATCCATAGGGAAATAAATTAACGCTATAAAATGAGTGGAGATCCTAGATGAAGCAAGCATGGAACCAGTATTCTCCTGGCCTTTTTTATGATGAATTAATGCTATCGGAATATCAGCCACGATCCTACAGCTATAAACTTATGCAGTACCTTAAGTCCATGAAAAAAGAGGCTTTTGAGCTACGTATCAGTGAAGCTGAAATGGAAATGCAAGAGCGTGGGATCACCTTCACGGTCTATAGTGATGCAGGCAATATTGATAGAGCATGGCCATTTGATATTATTCCTAGGATCATTCCTAAAAGTGAGTGGGACCGCACCGAAAAGGGACTTACTCAACGTCTTCGCGCACTCAATAATTTTATTCAAGATATCTACAACGATGCTCAAATTATAAAAGACGGTGTGATCCC
>JBFIJJ010000144.1:0-6626 GCA_041600795.1 Methylophagaceae bacterium
CTAGACTCTACCGAGTAATGGTTGACGCACGACTGAGCTTGTATATTCACCGCCAGGCCCATATGACGTGATATTGACATCACGACCACGTAGAACACTCATTGCTCGGTGAAGGTATTGGCGATTCACATTTACGATACTGCCATTGATCTGATTATTATCACGACAGGAAAATGCGGTAATACGCAATTGCTCTAGAACAGTATTCAGTTGAACTTGTTGCGTATCGTCTTGGTTTGCAATAAATGCTTCGAGTCCATCTTTGCCAGATGAAAAGCCTTCTGATTGTAAAATAGCTTCACGTTGTCGACCTAGTTGTTCCAACTGAACCGTTAATGGCTGCTTTTTGGCATTCATCGCAGTAATCGTATCTGACTCGGACTTTCTTAACGCATCACGCTCGCTCAGCAAAATATCTAATAGTTGCGAGGCAACACGATGTTCAGCTTGCAGTACAGATAATAGTGAGTGTGATGATGTCGTCGCCATGTCAGATTCCTACTTTAAAATTGATTCTCAGACTTAATTAGATTTTGCGCTAATGCTTCACTATCAACTTTGTATGAACCATCAGCAATAGCGGCACGCAATGCTGCTACACGATCTGTATTTACTTCTGGGGAATCAGAAATGACTTGACGTAATGACTGTAGCTGAGTTGCTGTATCAGTCAAACTCACTTTATCATTAGGACTCGAATTTTCAGACACGTCCTGAGATTGAGTCGAATCAGTGTTAGTATCACGCGCTTTAACGTTTCGCGTCGAATTTAATAGCGCTTGATTCGATGTTTTAATGTTATTTATTTCAGACATTTAAATGTCTCTCCACTATGATGTAACAAGTTAATCGGTCACAATCATAAAAACTTGAATAAAAAAGTCATATTTATTCATAAAAAAATCACATCGTTACTCTAACAATCCCCGGACCATCAACAACACCTTCAACAACACGATGTGAAGATGTATTTTTAACTCGAACACGCTCACCTTGTTCCCCATCAGCTAGTGCAGTACCAGCCATTCTAACTTCCATTTTTCCTATAATCGCAACCAGCATTATCTGCTCACCACGATGTACTACTTTTTGTTCTAACAAACTAGTCGGATTAATCACAGAACCAACAGCGATAGGGTATTTTAATTCCTGCCCAACAACGCTTTCAATATTTTCCATATATCCACGACGCAGTCTGGCGATATCTTGCTGTTCTAATCGAATATCATCTTCAGTAATAACCTGCTTGGCATCTAAGCCTTTTGCAGCAACCACGACCGGTTTAAACACTTTTATTTTGACAGGAACATACACTGTCCAAGCAACTGGCGCATCACACTTAATCCCAATCGTTTGACTGCCCAAACCAACACTATCTGAGTTAGAAAACGCACTTAATTCTTGTTCACACTTTTGTAATCGCAAACGTGAATCTAACGGTTCAACAATAATCTGAGGGTTATCATACTGAGCCTGAGCTTCTGCTAAACTGTACACATAGACTGTGTGTTCAATTTCATCCAATAATTGTAAGGATTCACTATAGGCAGGACAGACCAATCCAATTAGTAGACTCACTATTACAATCAATTGTATTTTTATGATGTTCATATAACACTCTCCAAGGAACTGTCAAATAACCGACAGTTCCAAACTTACTGAAGACTAAAGCAAATTACATGCCCATTTATTTAACTAAATAAAAAACAGAACCCTTTCTTCTAATAGCATGCTCAGGTAAGTTAATATCTTAAGAATTAGAAAAAACTTCCGATAACACCATATAAATTATTTTTAAAGAGTAATTCTCAGGAGATATTCACCATGGCAAGTATGATCGATGGCGTAGATCAACGAACCCAGCTAGTAGGTCATAACCGTCTGGAGCTACTTCTTTTCCAACTAGGGACAAGACAACGTTTCGGCATCAATGTATTCAAAGTGAAAGAAGCCATTCCTTGCCCAACACTGACTAGAATGCCCAACTCACATCCTGTTGTTAGAGGTACTGCGCATATTCGTGGCATGGCAATAAGTATCTTTGATCTATCATTAGGCATAGGTGGTAGACCTGTCGAAGATATTAGCAAAAGCTTCGTCATCATTACCGAATACAATCGCTCCGTCCAAGGTTTTTTGGTCAGTAATATTGAACGCATTATTAACATCAGCTGGGCTGATATTATGCCGCCACCAAGTGCGGTAGGCCGTAATAATTACATGACAGCAATCACTAAAGTAGACAATGAGCTGATTGAAATTATCGATGTTGAAAAAGTCATGGCTGAGGTGGTTGGTAACGATCTCAAAGTATCTGAAGATTTAGTTACGAGTTTTGCAGAACAAAATGCACAGCATCGCCCTCATATTTTAGTTGCCGATGATTCGAGCGTTGCTCGTAACCAAATTAAACGTACCATGGAACAAATTGGTGTTGATACCACCATCGTCAATGATGGTAGAAAAGCGCTTGAAAAATTACAAGAATGGGCAGAACAAGGAATTGATGTCAAAAATCATATCGCAATGATGATTTCAGATATTGAAATGCCTGAAATGGATGGCTATACACTGACCTCAGAAGTACGCAAAGATCCGCTACTCAAAGATATAAAGATCCTGTTACACACGTCTATGAGTGGTAACTTTAATACCTCAATGGTAGAAAAAGTAGGTGCCGACCGCTTTATTCCAAAATTCTCGCCCGATGACTTAGCGATTGCCGTACAAGGTCTAATCGAAGAATGGAAAGATCCTGAGCCAGTCTAAAATTCTATATTCAAAAACAAAAAAGGCTCCTTGCAGGAGCCTTTTTTATTTTGATAGTTTACTTTAGTACTATGGTGCACCAATCCCCATCATATCCATAGGCATTGGTATAACATTATCGGTCTCTGTGACAATATCAGCTTTAGCACGCATCAAATTAGTTCCAACGAAACCACCAAAACGATATACCCAAGGTTTCAAATCTTTATTAAGTTTTGCCACTTCCTGTTTTACGTCATCTGCTGATTTCAATATATCTAAGGCCTGTATATCTTCAGGGGCAGGCTTAATTAGTGCAGGGTCAAATTCAGCATTGAAGGTTGTAAAATACTGACCATCATTAAATGATGTTTCAGTAGTAATTTTCATACCATCAAACGTTATAAATTCAGCAGTAACAATCTCGGCATTACCACGAGAAAACTCCGTAATTGGTTGTACGTCTTCCATCCGTAGCTGATATAAAGTACCTGCAATGTCATAACCTAATTGATCATATTTAAAGACGGTTTTGTCCAACGCAGTAGGTGTGCCGAATTTATCTTTAGCCCCGACATTAACCAATGTCGCAATGTCGCCATTAGGTTGAATAATATTGACTTGCGCTATACGTTCACGCGCGATATTAACCACTTCACTCTTGATCCAGTTAATCATGAAGCGATTCAGGTTTAAATAACCTTCGACAAACCAGGTACGCTCTTCACCATCACGACGAACATAAAACTGACGAGGACCTGCTGTTTGGCCAACCTCACGTTCATTACCAATAATCAAGCCAGCGAGCTCTTTGTCACCATTGAGCATAGTAACTAACAGTGATGAACCACCATTGTCCACACCTTCCACGCCTAAAATTGGATACTGTTCCGGATTCGCAGTTTTACGATCAAGAATTTTAGACTCAGCAATATCAATCAAGGCACGTTTAACCAGATTAAAGTCAGCGGGATGATTCCAACGTTCCTTGATGTACCAATCTTCATCTTTCTTAAAGAGTGTAAATTCATCCTGTGAACTCTTGAATTTCAGGGTATCAACATCACTCAATTTGTCGAATAAATCAGGAAACAATAATGAATAATCATCATTATTATCACTAGGACGTTGAATTGTAATTAACATCAATATCACCATCACCACTGTGACGATTAATAAAATAGTCAGGCTATTTAGTTTTTTTATCATTTGGATAAACCTAGTCAAATTCAGTTACATTATTGTTGATTACGACCACGAGTACGCTTACGTATCCGCATCCAACCACTAATCACTGCCAACAACGCAATTATCATTGGTACAAGGCCAATATTGAAAAACTTAAGTTGGGTATCAAGCGTATCAATATCTTTGCGTAAATTACCTTGAACTTCGCGCAATTTCTGTTGTGTTTTATTGACAATCAATTCGAACTCAGCAATTTCTTTTTTCTGCTCATCATTAAGAATTGCTTCGCCGCTACCACTACGTTCGACCTGCATTCTGGCGATACGTTGTTTGGTTTCGGTCAACGTTTTCTGTAGTTCACGTTCTTTGGTACGGTAACGTTTCTCAGCTTCACGTTGTAACGCTAATACCCGATCAAATGGACGTGAAAAACCAGCACGAGAACGAACACTAATCAAACCTGTACTGCCAGCCATGTCATCAATAGCATTAATTAACAAATCAATATTATTTGATGTGCTATACGCAATCTCATGACCATAGAAGTCTTGTTTCTGAACCCAGAAACGATCTTGCAGCATATCAACATCGGCAATTGCAATGACATCGATCGGCTGTTTTGATTCAGCAAGATGACCTGGAGGCAACTGATATTCACCAGCATCTCCCTTCAAACCTTGTGGATAAGCAGTCTTAACATCACCTTTTACTCGTACAGCCATTGGATAGCTTAATGTACCAGCTTGGTATTTAGTTAATAATGCCATTGGATCATGTCTAAATTGCACCACCCGTTTATCAACTAACATTGCTTCGTTACTAGACCAAAACAATGGCGTAATGTCGCTGGTATGACCGTCAAGTTCTTTGAAACGACCAATCGTAGCTACATCGATTTTTTTCAACTGACTGGTAACATGATCTTCTTTATTAACTTGATCTTCTGTCACCGATTGCCATAACACATAATCAATAGGTTGATTATTGGATATCGCACCAAAATCAACTTTAATAGCTGTTTTACGATCAGCAATGATATCAGCACCAACACGTTCGAATCCCCACGCTTTAAATAGTTCAGCCATATTTGAACTACGCGAAGCTAAACGTGCTGCCATGGGGTTATCTGGATCTTTTTCTGGAATATCTATTTCAGCATAGGGATCAACATAGCTGATCAACTTGCCACCACGCAGCACATATTGCTCAATCGCATATAACGTACTATCACTGAAATCTTTTGGATGAATAACAACCAACACATCCAAACTCGATGGGATACGTTTGATATCGTTAGGTAACACAGAAACATTAAACATCTGACGTAATTCACCCATGACAGCCCAAGGTGCTTTGCCAGTATCCGTTTCAAGTTGTCCCTTAAGTGGATCATAGTCTTCACCATCAACAGGTAAGGCACTGATCACCCCGACTGATTTACGTTCCACACTCGATAACTTGTAAATTAACTTCGTTAAATCATATTCAAGTACATCTTCCTTTTCTGGCTGGAAGAAAGGAATACTTTCGACACCATCAAGTAAGTTACTTCCTGCAAGACCAAAGTAAAGCGAGTCTGTTTTACCGTCGATAGGCACACCTTGCAGACCATATTGTTTAGCACGCTGTTCACTATCAGAGAATGGTTCAGGATTAATGATTTGCAAACGAATCATGTCATCTGAAGCACGCTTGTATTCCATCAACAATTCTTGAACGCGTTGTGCATAGGCTTTTAAGCTAGGTAGCTCTTGAGCCACTTGTTCAGAATAATAAAAGCGTAATGTAATCGGTTCTTTCAATGATTTAATAATCTTCAAAGAACCATCTGATAAGGTATATAAATTGTCTTCGGTTAAATCAATACGTGCTGATTTTAAATTGCCATTCGTCACAATATTGAATGACAAAAACAGAATAATGGCTAACACCAAGCCAAGAGTTGATAATATTTGTTTATTCATCTTCGCTGAAACTCCTAGTCGGCTTTACGGGCATTAACAACAATGGCATTAGCAAACAGCCACATGATAATTACCGACGCGAAATAGAACATATCACGCATATCAATAACACCTTTGGATATAGCATCAAAATGCGTTAAGAAACTAAATGAACTCACCGCATTAATTAACGTTGCAGGTGCCCAACTACTGAAAAAGTCTAAAACGATACCGTAACCACTCAATACAAATATCAGACTTACAATCAAGCTAAGTACAAACGAGATAACTTGGTTTTTTGTAGTTGCAGAAATACATGATCCAATGGCCAAGAAACCACCTGCCATTAATAAACTGCCTAAAAATCCAGCAAAAATGACACCATTATCAGGTGAACCTAAATAATTAACAGTGATCCAAAGTGGAAAGTTAAGCAGTAATGCTAAGCCTGTAAAAGCCCAAGCTGCCAAGAACTTACCTAATACCGCTTCTTGCACAGAAACAGGCAAGGTCATTAATAATTCAATCGAGCCATTTTTACGTTCCTCAGACCACAAACGCATTGAAATAGCAGGGATCAGTAAGACATAAAGCCAAGGATGAATTGAGAAAAACGGATAAAGATCGGCTTCACCACGTTCAAAGAAATTACCAACATAAAAGGTTGAGAAACCGGTCAGTAACAAGAAAATAATAATAAAAACATAAGCTACAGGCGTTGCAAAATAACCATTTAGCTCTCGTTTC
>JBFIJJ010000145.1:0-6580 GCA_041600795.1 Methylophagaceae bacterium
AAATGGTTGCTGTTGATGCTGCCAGTGTTGATTTAGTTAAGCCTTATTCAAAAGAAGGTATTGATGAAGCCGCTTATAAAGAAATGCGTGATGTTAGAAAACCGTTTATTACGGTACATTACTATGTGTTTTATATTCTGTTAGCGGCGATTATTTTGCATCTTGTTGGTGTATTAGTCTCAGAACTACGTGAGCGTAATGGTCTGGTTTCAGCGATGATTACTGGTAAGAAGGTGTTTGCTGAAAAGCCGTTTGATGCAGAGTAAAGCTTAGCTGCCGCTGGGCGTTCATTTCTTTTGCGTTGCCAAAAGAAACGAACCAAAGAAAAGGCAACCCAATATCGCCTTAACTCCAAAAATGAACCTATTCGATGGCGTGGACGAAAACAGATTCGTGGCATCCATGCCACTCACCCTACGGGCGCCTCCGGCGTCCAAATTTATTCCATATAAATTTGTCGTTACGCTCAAACACTCGTCCACTTTATCCCAACAAATAACTTAGCGTTTGGCGGCGATAAAATGGGAATAGGGGGCGTGATCTGACTTTAGGAAAACTCCCAATAGATGCCCTCAATGCGAAGCCGAGCATCGCAAGAAGTGAATGATCAAACGCTATGGTGTTTGAGCGTAGCGAGTTTCATAGCGTTCATTCTCTTCTGAGAAGCACAGGGAACCCGGAGGGCAAGCATGGGCTGGCCTTTTTTGATTCGTTTTTTGGCCACGCAAAAAATGAATAAACCAAGGAATGTAAAATTTAAAATAAATAGTTAATTCAATTGCCTAGTTCAATGCTGAGAATTTGTTCTCCATTAGATAGCTTCTTTTGGGCGGCATCATCTAAAGCAACATTAAACTGTGACTCTAGAGATTCTATATGTCTTTTTAATTCACTGAGGTTCAAGGTAACATCTTGAATTGTAATTTCTATATGATCAATATCACTGTAAGTCTCTCTTCCCGCTGGGTTAACAACTGGAAGATCCTTAGTTGGTGCTAACTTTCCTGGTACAAATACGACAATCTTAAATTTTTTGTCATCAAGTAACTGCATCCAAGAAAAAGCTCCCCAAATTGGTCTTCCTGTTGGCGCTACAGTTTTAGTACGCTCTTCTAGATGTTGAATATAGTCTCTGAAGTCTTTTATTGATTCAGTATCAGAAATAAAATCAAGTACTTTTCCAGTTGTTTTGATACCCGGGGATTGGGATATCATTGAGCGGAGGCGTTTTGCTACGTCTATAAATGCCCATGCATCGAGGATAAATCCGTTATCCAGAATTTCTTGATTTTTATCCACCTCGACTCTGCAATAATTTTCGATGCGTGTATATGCTATCTGAGCCATTAGAAATGATGACCTAATTGCATCTAAACACAGCTCTTGTTTACGTTTAATATCCAAGTTTAGTCCTCATTAATTAGTATGGTTTAAGATGCCTTGTAATTGCATAATCTGGACACCAAAAGTTATTTTAACTTTAATGCGATTAACATCATTTTTATAGCAATCCGATCTCTGCAAACGAGACCGTCTCTCCATCACCAACAACAATATGATCTAACACTCGAATATCCACCGTATTCAACGCTGATTTAAGTCGTTCGGTAATCGCATAATCCGCCTGGCTAGGATCAGCGACACCAGAAGGGTGGTTGTGAGCAAAAATAACTGCCGCGGCATTATGTGCTAACGCCTGTTTGACTACTTCTCGTGGATAAACATTGGCACCATCAATCGTGCCACGAAATAATTCTTCAAACGCAATCATGCGATGTTTATTATCAAGAAACAGGCAAGCGAAGACTTCGTGGGTGTAATGACGTAAACGTTGTTGCAGGTAATGCTTGGTGCTGGTGGCGTCGGTCAGTGCATCGCCACGAATCAAGGTTGATTCAAGATGACGGCGACTCATTTCAAGAACGGCTTGTAGTTGCACGTATTTAGCCGGGCCTAATCCGTGTTTTTGACAAAATTGTTGTTGGTTCGATTCTAATAAGGCACGCAGACTGCCGAAGTCACTAAGTAGGGTTTGAGCTAGCGCAACGGCAGAGAAACCACTCACTCCCGTGCGTAAGAAAATCGCCAGTAATTCGGCATCGGTTAATATATGAGGACCGTGTTGTAATAATTTTTCTCTGGGCCGATAGTCGGCCGGCCAATCCTTTATAGCCATAGTGTGAATCCTTTCAGTGTCTGGCGGGTTTGATTTATTGTTTAATTTACCGGCTGTTTTTAATAAAAACAATAACTTGTTTTGAATTAAACATGGAATAATAGTATTCTATCGAACCTTTTTTTACGAATACCCTTTCATGGCCGGAAAACTTTTTATCAGAACCTTTGGTTGCCAGATGAATGAATATGATTCATCTAAGATGGCAGAAGTACTTGCAGAATCACACCAGTTAGAAGTAACTGATGTTGCTGAAGATGCTGATGTTTTATTACTTAATACCTGTTCAATACGTGAGAAAGCACAAGAGAAAGTGTTTCATCAGCTTGGACGGTGGAAAAAGTGGAAAGACAATAAACCGGGTTTAGTTATCGGTGTTGGTGGTTGTGTTGCTAGCCAAGAAGGTGACGCTATTCGCCGTCGTGCGCCGTATGTTGATCTTGTTTTTGGTCCACAAACATTGCATCGCTTGCCTGCAATGTTAGATGAAGTACGTCAAAATCATAAGCCAAGCATTGATATTTCATTCCCTGAAATTGAAAAATTCGATAATTTGCCAGCTGCAAAAGCAGAGGGGCCAACCGCATTTGTTTCTATCATGGAAGGCTGCAGCAAATATTGTACGTTTTGCGTTGTACCTTATACCCGTGGTGAAGAAGTCAGTCGTCCTGTGGGCGGGATCTTGCGTGAAATTCGCGGATTAGCTGCGCAAGGTGTGCGTGAAGTCAATTTGCTTGGTCAAAATGTGAATGCGTATCAAGGCGAAATTGAAGATGGCGAATATGCCGATCTCGCCGAGTTGATTCATTATGTTGCTGCGATTGATGGTATTGATCGTATTCGTTTTACAACATCACATCCGGTTGAATTTTCAGATAGTTTGATTCAAGCCTATGCTGAAGTACCTGAGCTGGTGGATCACTTACATTTACCAATCCAATCAGGGTCAGATCGTATTTTGGCGATGATGAAACGTGGTCATACGACGTTGGAATACAAAGCCAAGATCAAACGTTTGAAAGAAGTGCGCCCAAATTTAAGTATGTCGAGTGACTTTATTATCGGTTTCCCTGATGAAAGTGATGCCGACTTCCAAGCGACGATGGATATCATCAATGATATTGAATTCGATCATTCATTTAGCTTTATTTATAGTGCGCGTCCAGGTACGCCAGCATCAGCGTTTGTTGATTCCGTATCTGATGACGTTAAAAAACAACGTCTGCAAACAGTTCAAACGCGCCTATTACAGCTAGAACGCAAGCATAGTGAAGCCATGTTAAACACCAAACAACGTGTGTTAGTTGAACGTGTTGGTGAGCGCGAGGAAGGCGAAATGGTCGGCCGAACAGAGAATAACCGCACCGTTATGTTTGTTGGCGACAAATCATTGTTAGGCAAGTTTGTTGATGTCAACATTACTGAAGCTTATAGTAATTCACTACGCGGTGAATTATATGCTGATAGCGTTATCAGCTAACCCAAATTTAGGAAACTATCCTTAGTGACAACATCTGCTCCTATCCTTGATAGCATTAGTTTTGAATTAAGCCCATCTGATAATGAACGATTAGCCAATTTGTGTGGCCATCTTGATGAACATCTTCGCATGATGGAACGTGGCTTTGGCGTTGAAATTAATAATCGTGGCGGCAAGTTTCAAGTGATTGGTGAAGCGGCAACCTTGGCAAGTGTTCAGGAAGTCATTCATGAGCTCTATGCTGAAACATCGCAAACTGTATTGGCGCCAGAACAAGTGCATTTAGCTATCCGCCAAGTCGGTGGCGAAGCAACGCTGGTTACAAAAGAAGACAAAGAAATTGTCATTAAAACCAAACGTGGTTTGGTCAAAGCGCGTGGTGAAAATCAACAAGCGTATTTGCAACGTGTTATGACCCACGATATTAACTTTGGTATTGGGCCTGCTGGTACTGGTAAAACCTATCTTGCAGTTGCTTGTGCAGTTGAAGCCTTAGAACGCGATTTTGCGAGACGAATTGTATTAGTGCGCCCTGCGGTGGAAGCTGGTGAGAAATTAGGTTTCTTGCCGGGTGATTTAACCCAAAAAGTCGATCCATACTTACGCCCGTTATACGATGCCTTGTATGAAATGTTGGGTTTTGAGCGAGTGGCAAAACTGATCGAGCGTAATGTGATTGAAGTGGCACCGTTAGCGTATATGCGTGGCCGTACTCTGAATGAATCATTCATCATTTTGGATGAAGCTCAGAACACCACGACTGAACAAATGAAAATGTTTTTGACGCGTTTGGGTTATAACTCGACCGCGGTGATCACGGGCGACATTACCCAAATCGATTTACCGAGTTCGCAGAAATCAGGGTTACGTCATGCTATTGAAGTGCTTAAAGATGTTGAAGGTATTGGTTTTACCTTTTTCCAAGCAAAAGACGTAGTGCGCCATTCATTAGTGCAGAAAGTGATTTTAGCTTATGAAAAATCAGAGCGGAATGCAGAAAAATGAGCGTGACGCTTGATCTACAAATCGCCTGTGAAGGTGATGTGCCTAGTCGGCAACAATTTCAACAATGGGTTGATCTTGCATTGCAGCAAGTAACAGAAGACTGTGAGTTGAGTATTCGTCTGGTTGATGAGGCTGAATCTGCCGAATTAAACGGAACATACCGTGGCAAAGATTATGCAACTAATGTGTTGTCATTTCCATTTGAAGCACCAGTGGAAATTGAGCCTATTTTGTTAGGTGATTTAGTTGTGTGTGTACCTATTGTGCAGAAAGAAGCAATAGAACAAAATAAGCCTGTAGAACATCATTGGGCCCATATGGTTGTGCATGGTTGTTTGCACCTACTGGGTTATGACCATATTGAAGATGATGAAGCAGAAGAAATGGAATCGTTAGAAACAACACTTTTAGAATCATTAGCTATTAGCGATCCTTACCAAGAGCAAGGTGATAATAAATGAACGAAGGCCGACAGAGTCAAAATAAAAGTCAGTCATGGATAAAAAGGCTCAGCAAATTATTTGTTGAACCGCAAGATCAGGAACAGCTTATTGAGCTACTCCGATCTGCCTCACAGCGCCACATTATGGATGCCGAAGCATTATCCATAGTAGAAGGTGCGTTGAGTGTGTCGCAGATGCAGGCGCGGGATATTATGATCCCTCGGTCACAAGTTGTAATGGTGTCACGTAATGCCAGCGCAGCAGAAATGTTACAAGTGATGGCAGAAACAGCGCATTCACGTTTTCCTGTTGTCGATGATGACCGCGATGATGTCATTGGGATTTTATTAGCAAAAGATGTGTTGTCTGCCGTTGTCGCTAATGAGAAGTTTGAATTTGATCTGCGTGAGATTCTACGACCAGCTGTATTTATTCCTGAAAGTAAGCGTTTAAACGTATTGTTACGTGAGTTTCGTGCTCGTCGTAATCATATGGCGATTGTGGTGGATGAATATGGTGGTGTAGCAGGTATTGTCACTATAGAAAATGTATTGGAACAGATTGTCGGTGAGATTGAAGATGAGCATGATGTTGATGACGATGCCCCAATTCTCAAGCGCGATGACAGTACATATATGGTTAAAGCACTGACTGAAGTTGAAGATTTCAATGAGCATTTTGAGCTTGATTGGAGTGATGATGACTTTGATACGGTTGGTGGTTATGTTGTTAACCAGTTTGGACATTTACCAAAACGCGGAGAAACAATTACCATCGGTCGCTTGCAATTCACAGTAATTCGAGCAGATAACCGTCGAGTGCATCTGCTTGAGATGGTTATTTTGCCGGAACAAGAACAGGATTCTGAAGCAGAATAATGTTTGCTAGCGTTGAGCAATTGCTTGCTGGATGGCGTGGTCATGTCTTAGCGTTATTAGCTGGCATGGTGTTACCGTTATCGTTTTCTCCCTTTCATTTTTATCCTATAGCTGTAGTCAGCCTCGCTCTATTGTTTATAACGTGGCAGGCCGATGATCTGCGTTATGCCATCGTTAGAGGATTTCTATTTGGTTTAGGATTATTTGGCGTCGGTGTGTCATGGGTTTATGTTGCTATCCATGACTTTGGCAGTGCCAGTTTGCCTTTGGCTACATTTTTAACAGCATTATTTGTTAGTTTCTTGGCCTTGTATCTAGCTGTGATGGGCTGGCTTTTAAAAAGGTTGGCAAGCAATTCATCAGCCCATCTTAATTACGTCTTGTTATTCCCTGTCAGTTGGCTGGTATTTGAATTATTTAAGGGTTGGTTTTTATCCGGCTTTCCGTGGTTAGATGTCGGGGTTGGCCAAATAGAGGGTCCTTTGCGAGGTTATACACCGATCATTGGTGTCTATGGTGTGTCTTTATTAACGGCACTTTCAGCCGGGTTAGTTGCTAGCGCGATCACGACAAAACGCTGGTGGACTTTGATTTTAGT
>JBFIJJ010000146.1:0-6533 GCA_041600795.1 Methylophagaceae bacterium
ACCCAAACATCCCTATGTTTTGCAGCTGTTACAGCAAGTGTATAGCGATATGTATCAATGGCAGGATGTGCAAGCTGTCTTGCCCGATTTGCGAAAGCGTAATGTGCTCGCCTCATCAGATGTTGATGCATTGTCATTAGACGCCTACGTAGGGCAGATGAATGCCGCACTTGCACGCAAAGATTGGGATGCCATTCATACTGTTTGGCAACAAGCTTCAGCAAAAGTAAGACATATGGAGCCTTTGCTGACAGTCTATATTTCAAGTTTGATTGCACAAAAAGAGAGTGTAACTGCTGCCGAATTAATCGAAGACTTTATGCGTAAACAGTGGAGTGACCAACTTGTCTATCAATATGGCTTGATTGATATGAAGGAACCGTTAGTTGCACTTGCTAAAGCTGAAAAATGGTTAAAAGATAGAGAAAATAATCCTTGGCTAT
Organism: Methylophagaceae bacterium; assembly: GCA_041600795.1. Lineage (GTDB taxonomy): Bacteria > Pseudomonadota > Gammaproteobacteria > Nitrosococcales > Methylophagaceae. The sequence continues at coordinate 444 of JBFIJJ010000146.1, forward strand.
TATTGACCTTGGGTCGTTTAGCTAAAGCTAATAAGTTATGGGTTAAAGCTGAGGAATATTTAACCGCGAGTGTGGCACATGGTGCCAGAGGTGAGAGTTACCAGATTTTGGCTGAGGTGTTAGCAGCCCAAGGCAAGCATGAACAAAAAAGTGTTGCCTATCAGAAAGGGTTAGCATTGATGTTGGCAAATAATAACTAAATTCCATCATGATAAACAAAGGACTTAATCAACAATGAGTGGTGCAAGCGCACATTATCTAATTGATATTTTAGCTTTGCTGTTGGCAACGGTCATTGTTATACCTTTTTTTCATGCGATTCGTTTAGGTGCGATTCTAGGTTACTTAACAGCCGGTATTATTTTAGGGCCATGGGGCTTAGCAATTATTACCGAAGTTGAGCAAGTCCGTCATTTGGCAGAATTTGGTGTTATTTTCTTGTTATTTGCTCTTGGGATTGAGCTTGAACCTAACAAATTGTGGCAAATGCGTAAGATGGTTCTTGGTCTCGGCCTTGGTCAATTACTGTTAACAGCCGGCATCCTATATGGCGTTGCCGTACTGGCGGGCTTGTCAGCACAAACGGCCTTGGTGGTTGGTTTCGGTTTAGCTTTGTCATCAACAGCGTTCTGTTTGCAAATTTTAGCTGAAAAAGGCGGTATTTCGACGGTAATGGGGCGAATGTCTTTTTCTGTTCTTTTGCTGCAAGACTTGGCGGTGGTGCCTTTATTAGCAATGGTATCTTTGCTTACAGGCTCGAGCCCGAGTGAGCCCACCAACCTTGTAAGTATGCCATATTCAATTTTAGTCATTATTGGGCTATTGATCGCTGGTCGATATTTATTGAATCCCATTTTGGGTAGAGTGGTTGCTAGTCGTGATCCTGAAGTATTCATTGCAATGGCTGTACTACTGGTATTAGGTGTGGCATGGATCATGGAATCGGTAGGGTTCTCTATGGCATTGGGCGCATTTTTGGCTGGTGTGATGCTGGCTGAATCACAATATCGACACCAAATAGAAGCTGATATTTTGCCTTTTAGGGGGATTTTATTAGGTTTATTTTTCATGACGGTGGGAATGGGTATCGACTTTGCCCTGTTATGGCAACAACTAGGTTTTATCATTGTTCTAACAGTGGGTTTGATGACGATTAAAGCCGCCGTAGTCTATTTGCTCGCACGCATTGCTGGCACTCGCCATGATATTTCCTTGCGAACAGCAGTATTATTGTCTCAAAGTGGTGAGTTTGGTTTTGTTATGTTTGGCTTTGCTACGGCTGCTGGTGTTTTATCGCAACAACAAAGCCAAATACTAACGTTGATTATTGCACTTACCATGATTCTGACACCTTTTGTCGTGATGTTAGCCAATTATCTACTAGTTCGGTTTTCGAGGCCGGTAACAAATGATGCTGAACGCTATAGTGAGTATATTGACCCATCTGAGAAACACATTATTTTGGCTGGATTTGGTCGAGTTGGAGCGCGTATTGCTGCAATTCTCAATATCGCTGGCGTTTCCTATATCGCCTTAGATATGAGACAAGAGCGAGTTAAGGCTGCCCGAGATCAAGGCTTCCCTGTGTTTTTTGGTGATGCCAGTAACGTTAAAGTATTGCAGGCTGCAGGAGCTGATGAAGCAAAAATGATAGTCGTTGCCTTAGATAATCCTGAGCAAGTAGATAGATTAGTCTCAATCGTTAGTCAGCATTATCCTGATATGCCGATTCATACACGGGCTAAAGATCGTGCTCATTGTGCAGCTCTGATTCGAAATGGTGCTACCACAACGGTATCAGAAACCTTGGAAACGAGTTTAAGACTGACGGAAGAAGTCTTGCTTGGAAGTGATGTTGACCCCAGTGTCGTTGCAAACGTGCTTAACCAATTCCGTGATGACTACTATTCAAACGTGGTACAGAAGATCACCGAAGATAAGGTTGTGTTAGGCGAACTAAAACACTAGATGGTGTTTATAAACGCATCGGCATCACGACATATTGTCGATCAAGCTTTTCATCAGCCGGCGTGATTAATACGCTACTATTATCATCACTGAACACCATCTTAACTTTGCTATCTGGAATAGCATTGAGTAAATCAAGCAAATAGGCATTATTGAATGCTATTTCCAGTGGTGCACCTTGATAGTCAACGCTGATTTCTTCTTCAGCAGATTCTTGTTCCTGATTGATAACCGTTGCTTTAAACAAGCCAGTTTCAAGATTAATCCGGACACTGCGATGTTTGTCACTAGATAGAATTGCTGCTCGTGACAAGGCCTGTTTTAATTGATCGCGCTCAGCAATGACTTCTTTATCACCGCCTAATGGCAATACCCGTTGATAGTTTGGAAATTGGCCATCAATGAGTTTTGAAGTGAAGTGCAGATCGGGTAACTCAACTTTAATCTGCTGATTGCTAAATGCAACCGTAACATTTTCTTCTGTATCATTGAGCAATCGACCAAGTTCTAAGATGCCTTTGCGTGGCACTATGATGCTATTTTTCTCTGCAACTGAGGTTGCTGTCGTAATACTGCCTAATGCTAAGCGATGACCATCGGTTGCTACAGCACGTAATAGATTTTCTTCACGTTCCAATAATAAGCCATTAAGGTAATAACGCACATCTTGGCTTGCCATAGCAAAGCTGGTTTCATCTAATAATGATTTTAGCGCCGATTGCGGTAAGCTGATTTCATCAATGTAATTTGCACCTTCGCTATCAGGGAAGTCATCACTAGGTAAGGTTGATAAAGAAAAGCGACTTTTGCCGGCACGCACCACCGCTTTATTATCTTTGGCATTAAAGCTAATCGTTGCATTACTTGGTAAGGCTCGGCAGATATCAAGAAATTTACGTGCAGATACCGTTGTTTTGCCTTCTTGCTCAACTGAAACCGGTAATGTAGCGATCATTTCTAGTTCCATGTCAGTACTGGTCATCGTTAGTTGATTACCATGTGCCCGCAACAGGATCATAGACAAGATAGGTAGGGTTGCACGACGTTCTACAATGCTACAAACAAGTTGTAATGGGCGGACAATCGATTCTTGGCTAACAGTAAATTCCATGATTATGTTCTCAGTTTAACTCGACAAGGTTCGAAGTAAATTACGATAATCTTCAGCGATACGGGCATCAGATTCTTTCAACTCAACCACTTTTCGGCAAGCATGTAACACAGTAGTATGATCACGACCACCAAAGGCCTCACCAATTTCTGGCAAACTATGATTTGTTAGTTCTTTTGCCAAAGCCATTGCAACTTGTCTTGGTCTGGCGATAGAGCGGGTTCGTTTTTTAGATAATAAATCGGACACGCGAATTTTGAAATATTCAGCAGCGGTCTTTTGAATGCTTTCCAGAGTCACTAATTTTTGGTGTAAAGCTAGTAGATCTTTGAGCGCTTCTTGCGCCATATCTATGGATAACGGTTGATTGGTAAAGCGAGCAAATGCCATCACCCGTTGCAATGCACCTTCCAAGTCACGGACATTCGATTTAATGCGTTTAGCAATAAAAAATGCGACATCTTCAGGTAAAACGATAAGATTCTGCTGTGCTTTTTTAATTAATATGGCGACACGTGTTTCCAGTTCTGGTGGTTCGACAGCAACAGTTAAACCCCAACCTAGTCGTGATTGTAAACGTTCATCTAAATGTTCAACTTCTTTGGGGAAGCGATCACAGGTTAAGATAATTTGTTTTTGACCTTCCAGCAGACTATTGAAAGTGTAAAAAAATTCTTCTTGTGAACGTTCTTTTTTTGCAAAGAATTGGATGTCATCAATTAATAGCGCATCAGCGCTACGATAATGTGATTTAAATTGATCAATAACATTATTGCGTAATGCTGTGATCATATCTTGTACAAATCGCTCTGAAGACAGATAAATAACATGTGCGCGCGGATTATTTTTTTTAATTTGGTTAGCAACAGCTAGCATCAAATGTGTTTTGCCTAGGCCTGTGCCACCATATAGGAATAAGGGGTTATAGCCGCTGGTACCGGGCGCTTCAGCCACATGTAATGATGCTGCTCGTGCAATTTGATTGGACTTGCCTTCAACAAAAGCATCAAACGTAAATAATGGATTGATCGGACTGCCAACTGCAGGTGCAGCACGACGATCGACTTTAACCGATGATGAAGATTGCTGCGCACTTCTCTTATTGTTTGTTGGTTTTGGCTCAGCATTATTTGAGCCGACTTCAATATCAACAGTTTGAATTGCACCGTCACTTAGCGCAGTAATCAGCGTATTTATCTTAGTTTCGAGTTGTTCTTCTACCCAAGCTTGAACATAGGCGTTAGGGGCTAACAAACGAAGGCGATCCGTTGTTTGAATGGCTTGCAAGGGGCGTAACCACGTGTTCAGCTGTTGAGCTGACAGTTCACCTTCAAGATGGGATAGGCATTTGTCCCATAAGGGTGAAGACACAGGAACTCCTTGGTTATCAGATAAATAGAAAGGTATCGGGTCGTCAATAGATGACGTCTCTGTTATAGTATAACCCTGATAGCACAGCCGCTAAAGTTATCTTCAATGCAGAATTTTGGCAAGTAAAATTATTCATGTTGTAGATAAAGTATTGGTTGACTTAACCCATTGTAAAACACTATAATCTCAGCCCTTTTGCCCCTGCACGATATTGAGTTGATGGGCAAAACGGTATTTAGTATTAAGTGGAGTTGGTGAAATGAAAAGAACTTTTCAGCCTAGTAATTTAAAACGTAAGCGTACACATGGCTTTCGCGCCCGTATGAAAACTGTTGGTGGTCGTCGTGTAATTAACGCTCGTCGTGCAAAAGGTCGTGCAAGCTTAACAGTATAATCTTCTCTAACAATAAGGGAGGACATGACTTGGCAAAATTAAGCCGGGCCATGAGAATGAATAACCCGAGAGACTTTTCTCGGGTGTTTCGTCAAGCAAAACGCACAGGTGGTGGTGGTTTGACGATATTAACAGTAGAAAACTCTGTGGGACATCCTCGATTGGGTTTGGCTGTAGCTAAAAAGCATTTGAAGCTGGCGACACGCCGAAACCGTCTGAAGCGTATTGTGCGAGAGTCTTTCCGCCAACATCAACTAAACTTTGCCAATATAGATATTGTTGTTCTTTCCCGTGCAGATGTCGGGCAAAGGGAAACCGCTAGCATATGGGCAGCATTGGAGCGACATTGGATAACGGTGGCAGCACAATGGAAAAAATCGTAATTAGCCTCGTCCGAGGTTATCAGTTACTAATAAGCCCGCTTCTGGGTAATAATTGTCGTTTTGAGCCCACTTGTTCACATTACATGATTGAAGCTATAACTCGTTTTGGCGTTATACGTGGAAGTTGGCTTGGACTTCGAAGAATTTCTCGGTGTCACCCTTGGCATGAGGGTGGTATAGATCCTGTTCCTGACTTAAAGATAAATAAACATAATGGATAATCTCAGAACCTTTTTTATATTTGGCTTGTTAATCGTTTCCTTATTGCTATGGGAAGCATGGCAAAAAGATTATGTGCGGCCTCAACAGGCTGTAGCGCAACAAGCAGAAGTAATGACGGATAGTACATTACCTGCAGTTGATGATGTTAATAAACAAGATTTACCGGACATGCCACCGGCAACAGCACCATCACTTGATAATGTACCTGAGTTACAACAAGAGATTGCTGCAAATCCCAAACAATCTATTCATATTAAAACCGATGTGATTGATGCATATATCAACACACGTGGTGGTGATATAGATAGATTAGCATTGGTTCAATATCCTATTGATTCAAGTGAGCCGGATAAGCCAGTTCAGTTGCTCAATAATCAGATTAATAACTTGTTTATAGTGCAATCAGGTTTACGTTCTGATGTTGCTGCGCCGACTCATTACGACCAATTTTTTGCAGAAAATGAGAGTTATGAACTTGGTCAGGATAGCGATACGGTCGTTGTTCCTCTTCATTGGCAATCTGAAACAGGGTTGACGGTAACTAAAACCTACACGTTCCGTAGAAATAGCTATTTAGTTGATATTGACTACCAGGTTACAAACAACACAGGTCAGTCATTTGCAGCTTATCCGTATGCTCA
>JBFIJJ010000147.1:0-6510 GCA_041600795.1 Methylophagaceae bacterium
CCTGCTGCTGCAACTCGTGCAGAAATTTCTTCAGGTTCTAATGCAAAAGGATCATCGACTGGAATACGTTCAATCCACTGATCTTTACCATCGGTTGTACACGTTGTTTCAAAGTATGTCCTACTGATGCAATTGTAGGTGCGCCTAAACAGATACATTCGGTTGTAGCTGATGCCTGCACCGCCTGTAATAAGTGTGTTGATGTTTGCCCAACCGAATGTTTACAAATGCACCCGGTTGAAATTACCTTGAAAAACTGGCGCTGGCAGAAACCTGTTGCTAATGACAAGTTAGAGGCTGCTGCATGAAAAACTGGTTGAAGTCATTACGAATTAGAGGTGGTGTCCATGCTGAAGAGCGTAAAGATGCCACCTTAGAGCTTCCTATCGTATCGAGCTATCCAGTTGCCAACAAGCTCTATATTCCTTTGCAACAACATATTGGTAAAGCAGCTGAACCAATTGTTAAGGTTGGCGATATCGTTTTAAAAGGCCAACTGTTAGCGCATAGCCAAGGTTTGATTTCTGCTCCTGTGCATGCACCTAGTTCAGGTGTGATTACAGATATTAATTTTTATCCCGCACCCCATCCCTCAGCGTTGCCTATACGAACAATTGTCATTACAACCGATGGTAAAGATCAGTGGATTGAACGTATTCCAGTCGATGATCCTTTTGCATTAGAACCTGAAGAAATTTCTGCACGAGTTGCAGCAGCAGGGATTGTTGGCTTAGGTGGGGCGACATTTCCATCGGCAGTGAAGTTAAATTTAGGCCGACAACATAAGATCCATACATTGTTAATCAATGGTGGCGAATGTGAACCTTATCTGACCTGTGATGACCGACTAATGCAAGAACGTTCAGATGCTATCGTTGATGGTATTCGACTAATGTTACATGGCATGGAAGCTAATATTGCCAAAATTGGTATTGAGAATAATAAACCTCAAGCCATTAAGGCAATGACTAACGCTTGTCTGCCTTATGACAATATTGAGGTTGTAACGGTACCAACACGTTATCCAATGGGATGGGAAAAGCAGTTAATTCGATTTATGACAGGGAAAGAAGTACCTGCTGAATCACGCACGACTGATATCGGTATAGTTATGCATAACGTAGCCACAGCCTATGCCATTCATCGTGCTCTTAGATATGCAGAACCATTGGTCAGTCGTATTGTTACAGTTAGTGGTAATGCGACTAAACGTCCGATGAATATTGAAGTGGCAATCGGCACATTAATTTCAGATATATTTTCTATTTGTCTGACGGATAAAGAAACTACAGCACGGATCGTGATGGGCGGGCCTATGATGGGTGAGGCCTTGCCACATAGTGATATGCCTATTGTTAAGGCGACGAGTGGGGTGTTGGCATTAACGCTTGATGAAATTACCGTGGCTGAAGAAGAGGCTTGTATTCGATGTGCCAGTTGTATTCAGGCTTGTCCCGTTGGCTTATTACCTGTGGATATGGCCAATTTGATTCGCTCCAATCAATTAGATTCTGCTGTCAATATTGGTCTTAAAGATTGTATTAGTTGTGGTTCATGTTCTTATGTGTGCCCATCTCATATTCCATTAGTTCATTATTTTAAGTATGCATCCGGTGAGTTGGTATCACGTCAGCAAGCTCAGCATAAATCTGAACAAACCAAAAAATTAGCAGACGAACGTAGTAAACGTTTGGAAAAAATAGAGCTGGAAAAAGAACAAGAGGCCGCGCGTCGCAAAGCTGAGAAAGAAGCCAGAGATCGTGCCAAAGCAGAACAAGAAGCCAACGAAGAACAAGGTGCTGCAGTATGAAAATTCAACCGATTAGTGGTCCTCATACTGGTGCTAAAGGTCACGTCAGCGGCATTATGCAACAGGTCATTTTTGCATTGATACCCGCTACCATGTTTGGCCTGTATTTATTTGGATGGCCTGCAATTAATTTATTTGTCATTACGTTGATATCGGCAGTGGCATTTGAGTACATGTGTTTACTGTTAGCCAATAAACCAACTATGACAATTCGTGATAATTCAGCATTGTTAACCGGCTGGTTATTGGCAATGACGTTACCGCCGTGGGCACCTTGGTGGATTGGTGTTGTTGGGGCGGGTATTTCTATTATTGTTGGCAAGCATGTGTTTGGTGGATTAGGCCAAAATGTATTTAACCCTGCGATGTTGGCGCGTGTTGCATTACTGATTTCATTTCCAGTTGAAATGACAACTTGGGCCAATGTAAATCCTATTTTTTCGTCACAAGCACCCGATTTTATTCAAGGCCTGCATGTGACGTTTATGGGACTGGAACAACCTGATGCTTATACTGGTGCATCAGTAATGGGTCATGTCAAAACCGAATTATTGCAAAATCATTTGTTACCAGAGAGTTTAAATGGGGTGTATCAGCAACCGCAAGCATGGCTTGGCTTTATGCGGGGTAGTTTGGGTGAAACCTCAGCACTATTATTAGCATTGGGTGGTTTCTGGTTACTCTTTAAAGGCATCATTAAATGGCAAATTCCCTTTGCCGTGTTATCGGCAGTATTTGTTCTTTCATCGGTGTTTCATTGGATAGATCCTAGCCACTATATGAGCCCTTGGCTGCATTTGAGTTCTGGCGCGTTAATCTGTGCTGCCTTCTTTATTGCAACTGACTACGTGACATCACCTAACTCTGCAATAGGCCAATTAGTCTTTGGCTTTAGTTGTGGCTGTTTAATTTTCATCATTCGCACTTGGGGTGCTTACCCCGAAGGCGCTGGTTTTGCCGTGTTGTTAATGAATGCGATGACACCATTAATTGATCACTATATTAAACCTCGGATCTATGGTCGAAATCGTAAAGGTTTGCCTTTGGAGAGTGAACAATGAGCAAACTAGCAGAACTTAAATCACGTGTTAGTTATCAAGGTTTATTATTGGGCGGTTTTGCCTTATTAGCCAGTGGCTTATTGGGTCTTGCTGATTACAACACGCGAGATGATATTAAATTACGAATGGAAGAAGATCTGCGTGCCTCACTAACGCAGGTTATTCCACAAGCGCTTTATGACAATAATTTGCTAGCAGATACCACCTATGTTGATGCAACTGGTGAAAACTTAGGCAGTGATCAAACATTGGTCTATCTTGCACGAAAGCAAGGCAAGATTAGTGCAGTGTCGTTTCGATTAGTTGCACCTGATGGTTACTCTGGTGCGATTAACCTGATCATGGGTATAGATAAGGAAGGTAATGTACTCGGTGTTCGCGTTCTTGCTCATGCTGAAACACCCGGTTTGGGCGATAAAATTGAAGAGAATAAATCAAATTGGATTTTGAGTTTTAATAAACGCTCATTAGACAACATGACTAAAAAGCAATGGGCAGTCAAAAAAGACGGTGGCGAGTTTGATCAATTTAGTGGCGCAACCATCACACCAAGGGCAATTGTGCATGCGGTTTATCGAGGGCTTGAGTTCTTCAAACGTCACCAAGTCGAATTATTAGCATCATAGGGTGGGGCAGAATATGAGTGCACTAGTCGAAACAATCAAAAAAATAAGCAAAGATGGTATTTGGAATAACAATGTTGTTCTTGGTCAGAACTTAGCGTTATGTCCATTATTAGCAGTGACGGGTACAGCAACAAATGGCCTTGGAATGGGCTTGGCAACATTAGTTGTTCTGGTGTGCTCGAATGCTGTTGTGTCACTCAATAGGCATATTATTTCTGCTGAAGTACGCATTCCTATTTTTGTATTGTTAATTGCTACCTTGGTGACATTAGTTGATATGAGCATGAATGCGTGGATGCATGAAATGCATAAAGTATTAGGTTTGTTTATACCGTTAATTGTAACTAACTGTGCCATTTTAGGGCGGGCTGAATCGTATGCTTCTCGTCAACCTATCCATTATTCAATCTGGGATGGTGCGATGATGGGGCTAGGCTTTACCTTGGTTTTGGTGGTTTTGGGCGCCGCACGTGAAATAACATCAGCAGGTACATTATTTGCCAATGCTACTTTGTTGCTTGGTGATAGTTTTGCCTTTCTGGAACTGCATTTAATTCCAGACTACCAAGGTTTTCTGTTAATGGCATTACCACCGGGTGGTTTTATTATGCTTGGTTTTATCATTGCTGCGAAACGCATTGTTGATAGAAAAATGGCGGTAAAACACGCTGTGTTAGCACCAGTTGTATAGGAGTAACGTATGAACGTTGGTGTTTGTTATGCCGAAGCAGATCGTCAATTATGGATGCGATTAGAAGTACCAGATGGCAGTGATGTTGAAAAAGTAATCGAACTATCAGGCATTTTGAAACAGTATCCAGAAATTGATCTCAGCAATCAGAAAGTAGGTATTTTTGGAAAAATAGCCAAACTTGATGCTGAGGTTAAAGAGGGGGATAGAGTTGAAATATATCGTCAGATAACAGCTGATCCCAAATTGGTTAAACGTCGGGAAACAGTTTAATTTAGCTGGTTTTTAAACGATAGAATCTATTCGCTAATGTGGCACCACCACTTAGTGTTCCCATTTTTTTCATCAAGTTATCTAAACGTTCATTTGGATGTGGATGTGTCGTAAACAATAGGCTAGTACTACTGGCATTGCTGGCACTGCTGTGACCAATTTGTTGTAATACGATAGGCAGAGCATAAGGATCATATCCTGCTCTTGCAGCCAAGACGACACCCATAGTGTCAGCCTCAAGTTCTGAGTTTTTATCAAGACTTCTAGCCATTATTTCAGCACCATTACCGACCAGGCCATCGATGATTTTATTATTGGAATCACCAATTTTCTTTTCTGCTGCCAATTTACCCAAATTGATCATTGAACTTTTCTTAAGTAGTGCCAGATGATGTCCTTTTGTAACATGAGCTATTTCATGGGCTAATACGCCAGCAAGTTCAGCTTCACTATTTAAGGTTTGATATAAACCTTTAGTGACAAATACATAACCGCCTGGAGCTGCGAATGCATTCACATCAGGAGACTGGATCACACCAAAATGCCATGTAAGATCCTTACGTTCAGATTGAGCAGCAACGGTTCGACCAACTTTATTAACGTAGAGTTGGAGTTGATGGTCTGGTACTAACTGTGACGCGCCAAGTAGGCGACCACTGATATTTTTACCAATTTCAGTTTCTTCTTCTACACTATATTCTTTTAAGACATTGCTACTACTAGATAACACCTCTTTGACATCATCAGAGACTAATCCCGATTCGCTCGCGGTTTCACTGATCGTATTGACAGCATCACCCACAGATTTTTTGATGGAATCAAAGTCAAGTTCAAATGCAGAAACTGATAAAGATATTAGCCATAATGTGGCACAAAATAGCGTTCTCATTAGTTAGCTCCTTTTGTGTTACTGGCTTGTTTATCGCCACTTTGATCAATATAAGCAATCGTTTTTGATTGAAGTTTGCCTGCACTAATAAATGTATTAACATCTTTATCGCTTACTTGATACGTTTCAAGTAATGCCATCTGTTTCTCATTATATTTAGCTTGTCCTAGCGTTTCTTTATCAAGGCCTCTAATACCCATTGTTGCAACTACAGTACCGTTATCATCAGCTGTGAGTTTGTCTGCTAGTTTTTGCGTATCATCATGGCGTACAATTTCGATAGAACGTATGGTGAGCGTGGGGATCCAGCCAGTTGTGCCAGAATAATCAACTTTGGTCCAACTACTTTGACGCTGCAAAATAGTAATCAATGTTTGTTCAGGAAGTGCTTCAATTAGCTTGCCAGTATGGCTAGGGGTTTCAGTGAGGTTGGTTTCTATACCAACTTTACCTGTGATAACGGCTGCAGCTTGTACCACACGGATAAGCACACAGAAAATAAATGCTAGAAAAATCACAGTGGAAAGACGCTTGAACATAACTACATTCCTTATAATTCAAAATGAACAAGGATAATTTCTTAATTGTAGGTTATATCTATTTAGACTATAAATACTAAATGTTACTGCCGTAATATTTAAGCATGATTAACACTCGAAAGGAATCACCAATGAAAATCAATATTGATGAAGATGTACGCGCCTACCAGTTAAGGAAATCAGAGGAGAAGTCTGATCAATCTGGCTTAAAGTGGTTTTTTATTATTGCTTTTGGTGTCTTTGTAGGTAACTCTGCTTCATTCGGCCTTGAACGAGCTGTTCTATATTGGGAACTATCACAAGTAGTAAAAGCTACCTCGGCTGCTATGGCAGAGACAAGTCGAAATATAGCTATAAAATCAGCTGAGCAAAGAAAGATTAGTGAAGCACAAGCAAGACAGAGACAAATAGAGCAGGATAAGAAGAGAGCTGGATATAGGCAAGCTATGGAGACCTGCACTTTTTGGCGACAACAAGTAATGAATGAAAATACGAGTCAAAATAGGATGCATAGAGATCAGGCCTGTGCACTAGCGAATCAATTTAGATAGTTTGACTTTGATTCTATGGGACAGATGGCGCGCCCGGCACGATTCGAACGTGCGACCGCCTGGTTCGTAG
>JBFIJJ010000148.1:0-6494 GCA_041600795.1 Methylophagaceae bacterium
CATTGCCAGCAGTGGCATTCAAGTTGAGTTACGTGAAATCGAGTTAAAAAACAAACCACAACAACTGATCGAACTTTCACCTAAAGCAACGGTGCCGGTTTTGCTGACTGCCGACAACAGTGTGATTGATGAAAGTTTAGATATTATGAAATGGGCGCTAAATCAACACGACCCAGACAACTGGTATCAAGGTCTGACGGAATCACAACGTCAACTCAGCCAACAACTGATTGCTGAAAATGATGGTGACTTTAAATATTATCTCGATCGTTATAAATATGCCGATCGTTATCCTGAACACACGCAAGACTATTACCGCCAACAAGCCGAAAAAACCTTAATCAAGCTTGAACAGCAACTACAGCAAAATGGCTATTTAGTCTGTGAACGAATCAGCTATGCCGATATGGCTATCTTACCCTTTATTCGTCAGTTCGCCTTTGCTGACAAAACATGGTTTGATCAAAGCCCCTACCCTTTAATCCAAACATGGTTAACTGAATTTATTGAATCTGACTTATTCAACAGTATCATGCACAAATATCCTGCTTGGGCTTTGGGTGATGAAGTGACGCAATTCCCTGTTTTAGCTTGATTATTCAATTACAAGGAATTACAGTCCTTATAAGTATAAAAATTACAGGGAATTGTTATTCCTGTTAACAACAAGTTAGCCTTAATTGAAATATTGGAGTAAGTGCCATCATGGACGAGAAACATGACATTCATGACTTCCTGATTTCCGCACAGCGAGATATTCAAGAAGAATATCAACGGATAATGAAGCGTGCGACTGAAGATCCAGGTACTGCTGGGGATCAAGGTGAAGAGAATTGGGCAACATTGCTAAAAAATTGGCTACCGTCATACTTTCATATTGTAACGAAGGGACGGATATTGTGTGAAAATGGATATGCTAGTCCTCAAATTGATGTCCTAGTTTTACACCCTTCATACCCTAAAATCCTTCTAGATAAAAAACTATATTTGGCAGGAGGTGTTGCCGCCGCATTTGAATGCAAGACAACACTCAAGGCTGCCCATGTAAAAGAAGCTGTCGAGACTGCGGCAGACATAAGAAGAAATTTATCAAAACGAGAAGGTTCACCTTACAAAGAACTAAATTCAAACATCATTTATGGCTTGCTGGCCCACTCTCACTCATGGCAAGGGGAAAAATCAACGCCAATTGAGAATATTGAAAAAGCTCTATGGGAAGCTGACCAAACTTGTGTAGACCATCCAATTCAACAACTAGATTTTATAACGGTATCGGATCTAGCGAGCTGGCAATCACATAAAACTGTATATTTGGGCCCGTCTTGGGCCCACTATAATGATACGTTTAAAGAAATCTACGGTGAAAACGGGTCCGCAACATCTTCCTATGTTTGTTCATCCGTAGGTGGCGAGAGGCAAAAAGAATTTTTCACGCCAATTAGTGTTCTACTGGCGGGTTTGTTTTCTAAACTAGCATGGACCTTCAATGATATGCGTGAACTTGAAGCATACTTCCGAAAAGTTAATATGATGGGCAGCGGAAAAGGCCATATGCGTCTATGGCCCATTACAATATATTCAGAAGGAATACGGAACAGGGTTTTTGATGGGCCGTTATCTAATGGCGTGCCATATGATGAGTGGCATTGTGCATTTTAAGGCTAACAAGTTGCTGCACACGGAAAATTTACTCGCTGCGCTCCTAATTTCCCGGTGAGCAAAGCGTTATGTGTCAGGGAGGAAGTATGGAAAGTAAATGGAAGTATTTGGTTTGGGGAATTGCTCTACTGGTAGTCCTTATTAATGTAGAACCAGCCGTCAAACTAGGTATTCTAGGAAAAATGTCTGATGTGGGTCTGTCCTTAAGCTCCCCACCGGAATGGGCCTACCCTTTATTCGGTTTAAGCTCAGTATTTCTGATCGTCTTTACAGTTTTTGTATTGCTGTCTAAAAAATGGGCTGCTTTCGCAATATTGGTTTTATGCCTGCCTCATACATACTCAGCTTTCTTGTGTGCTGGGTATTCAATTGGTTTGGCGTCAATTTATTTGGCATGTTCGTTAGCTTTGGCAGGTAGCTTCTTGGTATTGAATAGGGTAAAAGTAAAATCAAACACATAACAAAAAATTCAAGTTCGCCCGCAAGCGGGCTGGGACCTCAAAAGCTACGCTTTTTCGGCCCCTTAATTGAGCGTTAGCTCTCAGAAGGAGGTATTGTGAAAGCATCAACACTTGCTGAAATGTCCGAGGACGATCTTGATGATTACATTTCATGGATTGACTGGCGTTCAGAGGAAGAGGAAGTTATTAGTGCAGTTCGAGAGCAAACTGGCGAACCGATTGAAACGGTGTGGTCAGAAGGTGACTACGAAGGTGAATTTTTGGTTAAGTGGAGAGAATCAACTTTTAAAATTCCTCTTACCATTTCACGTGTTGACCGTTATGTTGCAATTTGTTCTCTTGCAGAGATTTTGAAAGAAAACTATACCTTTTTCCTCAGGGATGGGTTTGATGAAAGCGACACTCATGGGTTGCTCATCGTTTCAACCGAGTGCGCAGAAGAGCTGAGAGATAAATTTGGTCATTGGCTAAATGAGTATTTTCATCCTCTTGAGCTAGGAATAGATCATTTCAGTGGTTTGAGAATTCCGTATTTTGGGAAAGAAAATAATAACCCTCAACTAGAATCTGAGTTGGACGAGATCAAAAACGCCGAAACAGAATTAAAAGAGCAACTACATTCTAGCGCTGCCATGAATAAAATTGGCCGTGAACTACGCATAAAGCTAGGCACCGCAACGATAAAAGACAAAATAGTTTATTATTTTCTGCGTTACTGGTGGCTTGTGTTTGTTCTAGGCTGGGTCTTGTGGCGAAATAAATAGGAGCTAACAATTCATTCAACCGGGACGTGCTACCGCGCGCCCGTTAATTCAGTCGTTATATGTATTAGAGAAATACCGTGAATATTCAAGATAATGGATTAGAAATAATTAAAAACTTTCTACCTCAAGAGATGATTGAAGAAATTATTCATGAGGTTTCTTCCTATGAAGGCAATGACGCTAAACACGGAATTAGAAATGCCGAGAAAAAGTTTTCCTCCATCAACACATTAATTAAATCGCAATTAGTTCAAGATAAGGCTAAGGAAATTCTTGGCTCATCACCTATGTTAGTTCGCTCAATTTTCTTCGACAAAACTCCAGAAAAAAATTGGCTTGTAACATGGCATCAAGATAAAACCATTTCGGTTAATGCTAAAACAGAAATTACTGGCTGGGGGCCGTGGTCAGTAAAAGACAATTCTCATCATGTACAACCTGACTTGTCAGTACTTAACCAAATGGTAACTTTCCGTTTACACCTTGACGATGCAAACGAAAATAATGGCTGCCTTAAAGTCATACCAAACAGCCAAAACAAAGGCATTATGAAACAATCTGACATTGATACTATTGTAAAAACTGAGCGGTCATTTAATTGTGTTGTGCAGGCTGGCGATGTTGTTTTAATGCGCCCACATATTTTGCATTCATCTAGTAAATCCACTACCCCAAATCATCGGCGTGTGGTTCACCTAGAGTTCAGTAATTATGATTTGCCTCAAGGTTTAAAATGGGATTAAATCATGTAAAAGGTGAAAGCAACAGGATTGTTGGGGGCGTTAGGTGAGCCTTAGAGGGAAAAAGTATGAATAAAATTGTGGATCTAAGTTGTAGCTGTGGCTCGGTTAAGGGATCACTGAAAATTGTTGAAGGCTCTTTCTTTCACGTTCTCTGTCTATGCTGCGATTGCCAGAGTTTTGCTTCATATCTAGAGAATGAAGATAAAATACTGGATGATAATGGGGGAACTGAATTATTTCAGACATACCCATCGTATATGGAAATCACTGAGGGAAATGAATTTATTGGGTGCGTACAACTTAGTAAAAATGGCCTGTATCGGTGGCATACAACATGTTGCAATATGCCCCTTGCCAATACAATGATCTCGCCGAATATTCCATTTGTTGGTGTATCGGTAAAACTAATGAACTTTGATAACAACCAAGAAAAAGATGAGGTTCTTGGCCCTGTATTAATGAAAGCGTTTGGTAAATATGCCAGAGGGCCAATGCCTGCAGATGCGTACAATAAATTTCCTATCTCTTTTCTGCCCAAGATAATAGGTTTTATGATTAAGGGCATGCTTTCTAAAAAGGCCTGCCAATCACCTTTTTTTAGTAATGGTGAACCAGTGGTAAAGGCAAAAGTGCTTTAGGTGATGTTTGTTGATAAAACGCGCCTTACCACTAGCTAGGCCGGGACAGCTTTATTGTTAACGCCAAGGCGACGATAGCAAAATACGTATCTAAATCAAACTAAATTCAGTATTTATTTCTTCTTCGGAAACGGAAGAATCATTGATGTTTCATCAATATAGGCTTGATATTCATCGCCATGATATTGCACTAGATCATGCTCTTCGAACTGAATTGCAATTAAGATATAAGCCGTAGTCACACAAGCAAACACAAAATGTCCTACTGTCATAACAGGTGTTGCCCAAAAGGCAATAATAAAGCCGAGCATAATTGGGTGTCGTACCAATTGATACATCAAGGGTGTTTGGAATTTTAGGTGCGTATATTCCTGCCCTTTCATATACATATAGACTTGGCGTAAACCGAATAAATCAAAATGATTAATCAGAAAGGTGCTGACTAGCACCATTAACCACCCAAGTGCGAACACTGCCCACAATATAGTTTGCCCAACTGCATTTTCGACATTCCAGATAACACCGTTCATTGGCTGCCATAGCCAAAACAGCAAAATAAGTGCAAGACTCGAGAGTAATACATAAATGCTACGTTCTATTTGCTCAGGAACAATAGTTGTCCACCAGCGCTTGAATGCGGGACGTGCCATGACACTATGCTGAACAGCAAAAATACTAAGTAAGATCAGGTTGATTAGTAGCGCTTGACCAAAAGACGTAGCCATTCCAGAGTCGATGGATTTAGGTACAAACAGATTGCCAACAAAGCCAATGGCATAAAGAAATGTTACAAAGAAGATTATGTAGCTGATAACACCAAACAATAAACTAAGAATGCGATTCATGATGCCGCCCTCCTCGTGATAAAGCATTAAAACTTTAAATTATTTGCTTGCTAATCAGTAATATACTACTAAAGCAGTGTTATGGGAACGGGTGCTATGGGCATTTGGTTTTAGCTACAGACGGAGTCAAATCATAATATTGATATAAACAAATCATCGCTTTTTCATCTGCTGCTTCAACATCCATACGATGTATGACTTGTTGCCACAGACTAATTCGACTTGAGTCATCAACGTATTCATCTGTTTTTGAACGTTTTGATAACCACAGCCCAGTACCATTAAAGCTGTAGGCCGGCACTAAGTCTTTACGCTGTGATGCAGGTAAAATCTTGCGGTTGAGGTTATCAAGTAATAACGGTTCGGCATTACGTTGTTCATAATAGCTGACAACCATATGGGCTTTATTAATACTCAGTGCCTTAACATAGGTTAAACGCATCTTGTCTTCTGGCATGCCCATCGCGGTCAAAGTGAAATATTTGGCAATGGCAAAATCTTCACAATCACCACCTTTGGTGACCAAGGTTTCCAACGGCGTCGCCCAATAATCTTCTTTATGCCAGTGATCAATGTCATCAACAAAATTAAACTGATTCACAAAGTCATTTACGCTGGTTAGTTTTTTAATGTCAGACCATTTTGAACCAGAACTAATTAAGTTTTTCCACTGTTCAACACGCTGTTGTGTCTGAGCGTCGATACCATCATTTTTCGGTGTGGAAGCACAGCCCACAAGTAGCATTAATATAAAACTAATCAGTAGTTTCTGCATCATACTTCTCCGAGCTGAATAAAATCTTTAGCATCTTGTTGTGCGGTCAGCGTTGGTACGATGCCTAGACAAGGTGCATCAATATGTTGCTTTAAAGTAGCTATGATTTCATCTTGTTCATTACTGGTGCTGACACTATTAGCAACCCAACCTAACAGCCTTAGACCTGATTGAGCGATTGCATTAACGGTAAGTAAGGCATGATTAATACAGCCTAAACGGATACCCACTACAAGCACCACTGGAAGATTGAGTGTAGTGGCTAGGTCTGCAATTGTCTGTTGTTGATTGAGTGGCACCAACCAACCGCCTGCACCTTCAACCACAACTGCGTCGGCTTGTTGCTGTATCTGTTCAAAGTTATGTTTAATGACATCTAGTTTGATATCAACATTGACCTGTGCCGCCGCAATATGTGGCGCTATCGCTGGTTGAAAAGCATAGGGATTAATCATGTCATAAGGCAAATGTACATTGGCATGGTGTGCTAGCTGCATTGCATCATCATTGCGTAAACCAACTTCTGTTAATTCACAGCCACTGGCTACAGGTTTCATTCCAGCAACGTTCAGACCTTGCTGTTTAAGCAAGTCAATAAGAGCAACGCTA
>JBFIJJ010000149.1:0-6454 GCA_041600795.1 Methylophagaceae bacterium
ATGTGCCGTAACACACCTGAAGGTGTTGAAGTTGACCGTGTTGGTTGTCCATTAGACAGTGATAGAGATGCAGTGCCAGATTATTTAGACCTTTGTCCTGCGACGCCATTAGGTACTATTGTTGATACAGATGGTTGTCCGCTATCAGGTCAAAAATTGTTATCTTTAGAAGGTGTTAACTTTGCTTATGATAAGGCTGTATTGACCCCAGCGGCTCAAGATATCTTAGAACAAGCAGTAACACTTCTTAAAGAAACAGATGCAGTTATTGAGGTTCGTGTAGAAGGTCACACTGATAGTCGTGGTAGTGATGAATATAACATGACGTTGTCTCAAAAACGTGCTGATGCAGTAGTTGCATATTTAGTAGCTCAAGGTGTTAATCCAAGTCGTTTAATCGCTGTGGGTATGGGTGAAGGTTTCCCAGTTGCTAGCAACGATACAGATGCAGGTCGTGCAGCTAACCGTCGCGTAGACTTCGTCGTAAAATAAAAATTAGTTTAATAAAGCTAATATTAAAAGGCCCTATTTAGGGCCTTTTTTTTGCCAGTAAGAATCTAGTTTAATAATGGATACAATCCTTGCTCATTTGCTATTTTTTCAGAATCAATAATGAGCTGTTGAAATTCTGGCAGAACTAGAAGCCTTTCAAGTTGATGTCTTACTTGTTTAGCATTCATTCCTGTTTTTATTGAGGGATGGTAAAGGGCTTTTAATAAAATAAAATCCAGCCCTGATAAATAGTTATCTTTTGATTTATCATTAAATATGGATGGGAAAACCTTGTCAGAGTCGTTAGGTAGTCCAAGAACTTGGGTTAACTCTTCGACGATACATGATAATAATTTGGCATGAGCGCGAGCGCGATCAACAGGAATAATAACAATGGCTTTTGTTATATTACTTCTGGCATCAACCGAAAAATTGCCTAAACACACACCATGATGTGTAAGTTCCTCAATTTCCTGTTTATTGGCTAAGAGGAAGTCATTTTGTAGTTCTTGTTGTAAGTTTTGTTCTGAAGAAAATATGATTTTAAGATTTGCTTGGTGTATTAAGTGTGCAGGAAGAATTGATACTCCAGTAATGCGTGCGAGGTGTTCAATATGAGCCTTGGTTAATTGTTCATGTAACTTTCGATCACCTGTTCTATGGATGATCTGATAATAAATTGGTTGTGACCACTTTCTAACGCCACTAATCTTGTTGGTATATTCATTGTGTAAAGCAATATCTATAAAACTATTGATGATGTAATCAGGTGATTGCCAATTACGTTGTTCTGATAGGACTTTGGTACTAAAAATAAGCGTTATTAATAAAAAATAGTAGGGTAGTTTAACGCGCATAATAACGCTCTCTCATTTACATGTTGATATATAAGTACTAACAATAAAAGTTAAGTGCATTAGACTCAATTTCACACAATCTTTCGAACTATTAGTTCAAATCAGCCTCATTATTCTTTGTTCGTATAGTGAATAACAAAGACAAAACTTACAACAAGGCGGTAAAACTAATAAAGTAATGTTTAAGCAAGCCCCTATAAATGAGGCTTGTTAGTCAAGTGAATAATAGACGACCAAATTAGTTTATGAGTAATTTAGAGTTAAGCTGAAGCTGTTCCTTGAACATTGACTGAGCTTTCTATCGAATGCACAGGATCTAGGATATAGGGAGTTGGATGTCGGACGTGATAGCCCTGAGCATACGTTATTCCAACCGATTTCACTGCGTCTAAAACTTCCTGGCTCTCAACATACTCGGCAATAGTTAATGCATTAAGTTCATGTGCCAAATTTGAAATACATCTAACGACAGCATGATCTTTTGGATTGTTGACCATATTGGCTACAAATTCGCCGTCAATTTTGACAAAATCAATTGGGAAATGTTTGAGGTAATGGAAAGATGAAAAACCTGAACCAAAATCATCGACAGCCAGTTTAAAGCCTTCAGATTTGAGATTAATGACAAATTTTTTCAGTAACGTCATATTCTTAACCGTGTCACGTTCAGTTATTTCAAACACAATGCGATCTCTGGCAATGCGTGTTTGCGTGACAATACGATTTATTTCAGGAATAAACTCACTTAATACCAGAGAACGGGGTGAAATATTAACAAAAATATAGCCTTGATAATTTTCAGTCTGAGCTTGTTCAAGGGCTTTTTCCAGCATGATGAAATCAAGATTATGAATAATCCCCATCTTCTCAGCAATCTCGATAAATTCATGTGCTCCCATAATGCCACCATCGGGCATTTTGATACGGCACAATACTTCAATAGCACGGATCTCACCGCTTTCTAATTCTAGAAGTGGTTGGAAATAAGGAATAACACTACGTTCTTTGATCGCTTTATTAATCATCACGCTTTTTTCATTCATATCTCGGAAGACTTCAATAATGTCTTCATCTCTAGGGATATATGTACGATTTTTGCCTGAAGATTTTGCTTTGTACATCATATTATCAGCAAACATAAATAGATCGCGGCTTGTTATTGCATGATCAGGATAGATCGCCATACCAATTGACATACCGGCATCAATCATTTCACCATCGGGCGTTAATAAATCCATGGAATGGATATTCTCAAGTATGCGTGTAGCAATGACTTGAGCTTGTTCTATATCACTTTCTGGCAAAATGATAGCGAATTCATCACCACCATAACGAGCTAGGAAATCACCTGATCGGAGAGCATTACGAATTGCTTGGCTAATAACTTGTAATGCTTTATCACCAAAACCGTGACCAAAGTTATCATTAAGCGATTTGAAGTTATCCATGTCAATCATCAACACAGTGAATTTATCTTCATGTCGTTGTGCACGAATTACTTCATAATCCAGCATTTCCCAGAATATACGCTGATTATGTAAGTTGGTTAGGGGATCACGCGTTGCGTAATATTCTAAGTCTTGTGTGTATTTATAGATTGCTTTAACTGAACCGACGACGTTGATCAGGGTCGATAAAATACTACTTGTGACCAATTGACGTGTACTATCATTATTGGTTTCTGAATTAACCCCGATTCCGACGATACCGCCAATTTTAGGTTTGTCGAGCACTAACGATTTTGTTTGAAGTTGAATTTCTTCCATTTTCATGGAAATAATCTCGCCATCTGAATTGGCGATGTGATGTTTTACTTCCATGCTGAATTGTTCACGGAATAAAGGGTGATCCCCTAAGGTTTGTTCTACCTTCTCATTGAGCCAACGTTTGGTATTTTCTGATGGAGGCCTCAACCAAAATACTTCTAATGCAAACATTTCATCATCAACCTTGAAGATTGAAAATAGATTATAGACATGCATGACTTCGTTGATTTCAATTAAAAGCAGATTGACATACTCTCGCCAGTCACGAACAACTTCGGATGTAATAACAAATTTCTCAAGTAATTGAATTTCAAATTTAAGTAGATCCTTATCGACAGCGAGATCATGTAATTTCTCAGACAACTTTTCGACTTTGCCATAGATCTGATTAAGTTCAGAAAAACTTTGTTGATCACTCTGCAAATTCATATTGCTTAGATCTGAGACTTTATGAATTTGATCAATGCTGTTTTCTAGCGCTTGCACTGACTTATTAATCCGACGATTGATATAAGCAATAACAAACAATGCTAAAAATAAGGGAAAAGGGGCTATATAGAGAAGATTAGTCAGAAGGTTATCTTGGGCATCAGAAATGATTTGGCTGACATCATGGTCAATTTTAACCAGAGCAACGAGCTTACCTGGATCGGCATCTTGAGGGCAATTAATACAATTGCTGTCAGCAATAAGCGGCCAAGCAAAGGTTAATGTTGAATTCTGAAAACGACTCTGAGTTTGGCCTAATGCAATAGCGTCAAATAATACCTTGTTATCTTGGTCATCGGGTGTGAGTTCAGTTAATTGTTTGGGGAAGAGTAAACTAATAGTGTAGTTTTTATAGCGCTGTTGTTGTTTCTGTATAAACGCTTGTATGTCTTGAGTATCCCAACCGCGTTGTGTGAGTTGAGAAATAGTATCGAATGTTGTTTTGGCGATTTGTTCGGCAGATTCAAATGAACTTTGTTTTATCGAATTTTGGTACGCATGATTGGCGGCAATAAAAATTAGAATAAATCCTAATGCAGAAAAGAAAATGGATATGTTAAGTAAGAACGTTTTGATTGAGCTAGTACGCTTACTATTCATTATGCCTCCTACAGGCGAATTAGTTTGAGTCTGTATTCTATTCACTTCATTGTCTTCATTGTTGAAGCTGTTGTTAGTATCGTTAGTTGTCATGATCTGAAAAAATAAAACAGTTTTTATGTAGGTGAATACTAGATTAAACGAGCTGTAATAACAACATCTCTACTATGGACTTTATGCTGTATCGAAATTAGAACAAACCATATTCTTTATAAAATCGTATTAAGAATAGGCTGAACTTAATAGTGATAATCCACGATACATTTTTATACCCAAAATATCACTAAATTGCAGTTTACAAGGCTGTGATATATTGTTGTTCTGAGGATAAAAAAGGATTTGTCCGATATGCCACTAGAATCTAATGAATTACTTGTCCGGGAACAAGCTAGACAGTTATTTCATAATGCGCCTGGCTCTACTGTGACTCAGATTAGTGTCGCAGCACTTTTTTATGTTTTATTTCACGATATTCTCGACAGTAATCTTCTCGCTATATGGTGTCTTGCTGTAGTTGTTATCACTATATCAAGATTACTCCTAGTTCGATTTTGTAGAAAAACGCAGCCTAAAAACACGCTGCTTTGGCTCAAAATTTTCACATTCTTAACATTATTAGTTGGTGTAACGTGGGCTAGTTTTAGCCTGTTTTATATTGAGATTGATGATGTTGGCCTAAAATATTTATTTTTTGTCATTATTTGTGGTGTGGTTGCAGGTTCAGTTCCGATCTTGGGAGCATGGACACCTGCATTCTATGCCAATACTTTTCCTCAAATTATTACCGTACCTATTGTTCTTTTATATTCATACTCTACGGTTAATTCTTTTTTAGCTATTTCCTTTGTCATTTATTGCATCATGCTGCTAGTACTTCAGAAGCATGCTAACGAAAACATTAGGCTTGCTTTCCTGTTAAAGCAAAAGAGTGATGGACTGGTTTCAGAGCTAAATTATGAAATTGAACAACGAGAGCGGTTAATTGAAGAAAGAACGCAACAATTACAACAGTCATTGACGGAACAAAATGCAATTGTTGAGAATAATTTAATTGGGATTGCAATCGTCCATGAACGAAGAATTCAGTGGACTAATTCGGCTTTTGAAGCAATGTTAGGTTATGAAAAGGATGAAGTTATTGGATGTCAAACTCGTCTGTTTTATAGCAATGAAGCTGATTATGACGCTGTAGGTAAGTTATATGACTCTATTGCCGATGGCGTTATTCAAAACGAACTTGAATTTAGACGAAAGGATGGCCGTGTAATATGGGCAAATATTAAAGGTTCTGTATTTAATGAGAAAAAAGGTCAGTCGTTATGGATGTTTGTAGATATTACCGAACGTAAACGGTCAGAAGAGAATCTTCGGCTGTCGTACCAAGTTTTTAACGATACACATGATGGCATCACCATTACCGATAAAAATCAAAATATTATCGATGTAAATCCTGCCTTTTGTGAGATAACGGGTTACACCCGCGATGAGGCTATTGGCCATAACCCGAGTTTTCTTAGCTCTGGTAAACAGTCGCCAGAATTTTATATTGAGATGTGGCGGATCATTAATGAACAAGGTCATTGGCAAGGTGAGATATGGAATCGTAAGAAAAGTGGTGAGGTTTATGCCGAATTACTGACCATTTCTGAACTAAGGGATAGCAATGGCGTCCTAACTAACTACGTCGGTATATTCTCAGATATAACAACAAGTAAACAACAGCAAGAAACCCTTAAGTTATTAGCGCACTATGATGTGCTGACCGCATTACCAAACCGGATATTACTTACAGATCGCTTTAAACAAGCAATCGCCCATAGCAAACGTAGTGAATCTTTGCTGGCAGTATGTTTTCTCGATTTAGATCATTTCAAACCGATTAATGATAACTTTGGTCATGAAGTGGGTGATCAGCTACTGATTGAGGTCGCGCATCGCATTTCAGTTTGTGTTAGGGAAGAGGATACAGTTGCAAGACTTGGTGGCGATGAATTTGCTTTACTATTGAGTAACCTTGCGACCTATGAACAATGTGAACAGACCATAGGGCGGATCCATGATTCTCTGGCTCAGCCATATTTGATAGAAGGAGAGTCTCATCAAGTTACGGCATCTAGCGGCATTACTTTATTCCCGTTAGATGACGGTGATATAGATACGTTGTTACGCCATGCCGATCAAGCGATGTATCTAGCGAAACAAGCTGGCCGAAATTGTTATCACTTGTTCAACAAAGAACAAGAACAAGAA
>JBFIJJ010000150.1:0-6424 GCA_041600795.1 Methylophagaceae bacterium
TATACATAACTAAAGCCAGTAATAAAATGATCTGGATCACCATCCAGCGAGAGGCCAGCATCTCTTTATAGCAGGTTCGAGTCTTGTTATGCCAGAGTAGTTCTAACTCTTTCAATTGTTGTTTAGTCAGCACATCTAAGTTTTTATAATAATCGATGGCAATAAGTTCATCATTATAATTACGAGAAGCCAGATCAATAGTTTCAGCCATTGTTTTGATGGCATCAAAGGTATCTTCATCTCGTTCTATTTGCATAAAAGCCACTCCTAGTCTTTTAAGCTTTACTATGTGCGATCATCTACCTAGAAACTAGTGAACAATGTCCTTATGGCGACGGGAAAAGGCTCCTAATTGTGAATGAACCGTGAGCGAATCACTGCCAATAAAAAAGCACTAGAACAAATATTCTAGTGCTTTTCAAAAAACGAGTTGGAGAATGAACAGATTACTGTTGTTCTGGGCTTGCTACAGTAATTGCTTCTGGTGGTGCTTGCAGTTGTAATGTTTCTAGCAACTTACCCATAGTCTCACTCAACCAGTAGCATGCATAAATACGATCATAATACGCATTGGTATAGTCAGAACGGGCTGTTAATACCTCATTTTCAGTGTCGAGCAAATCAAGCAAAGTACGTTGGCCGAGATTGAATTGTTGCTGATAAGCTTCACGTGTTTTCTCAGCTGATTTGGTTCTCAGTTGTAAATACTGAAGTCGATCAGTTTGTCTTTGCAATTCATTCCAAGCTAATCTGACATCTTGTTCAATTTCACGCTTAGCAAGGTTTGCTTGTGCTTTTGCTTGTTCGCTTAAATAACCTGTTTCATCAATATAAGCACTATCGGCACCACCATTTAATAGGTTGTAGCGCATACGGAACATTGCTTGTACATCGTTATTGTGACCATCACTACCATCAAGATCATTGTTGGCAGTAGTTGATAATTCTAGATCAACGCGAGGTTGCATTGGAGCATTAGCGCCTTGTTGCTGAGCAAGAGCGGCTTCATGTTGTGCAATGGCTGCACGTAAAGCAGGATGCTGATGATAAGCAATTTTAATTGCATCCTCTAATGTCGCAGGTGCTTTATCACAGCACTCTTCCGTCGGCTCGATTAATGAATCAGGTTGTTCACCAACGACACGTAAAAAAGTAGTTTTTGCATCGTCTAAGTTACCAATATTTGCATTATTATTGGCTTGAGATAATGATACCCGTCCAGTTGATTGATCAAGATCTGCTTGATTACCTACGCCGCTATCAGAACGTAATTTAATTTGTGAATAAATGCGTTCATGACTCGCTAAGTTGTCTTCAGTATAGGTTAGAAGTTGTTGTCTACGTAAGACATCAAGATACACTTTGATTGCATTTAGACTGGTTGATTCTGCGGTATCTGCTACTGAGTAACCTGCTGATTCAGATAAAGATTCAGATTGATCTACAGAGTTTTTAGTTGCGAAACCATCGTATAACATTTGTGATGCCGTGATCCCGGCTTCACCACGAGTTAACCATTTTCTATGGTCGTTGTTAACAGCTCGAGTAGTTGGGTTATCACTTCTTTCACGGCCGATACCCAAGTTTAAGTCAGCCTTGGGATAATACCCAGATTCTGCTTGTTTTATCACTTGGTCAGTACTTAATTTTCGATTACTTTCGGCCAAGATAAGTGGATTGCTTTTTAACGTTGTCTCTACTGCTTCAGTAAGCGTCTGAGCCATAGCTGGCTGAGACATCGTCACGATAGCACTTAAAATAGATGCTGATAATGCCAGTTTTTTTAATGTACGATTCATTTTATAACTCCGTCTGTCAGCGTAGGTTAATTTCAACGCGACGATTTCTAACTTCAACAGTTTCATCAGGTGTTGTTACTAAAAGACGATATTCACCCTCTGATGAGATTGAGATGGTATCTGCAGCAACACCAACATCGATCAGGTCTTGTTTAACGCGTTCGACACGACGAAGTGAAAGCTTATCATTATAAGCATTAGATGCTGATGTATCCGTGTGACCACTAATCAATACTTCAGTTGGGTTACGTTCTAGAATTTCTTGATAAATTTGTTGTGACTCAGCTTCTGATTCGGCAGTAAATTCCGTTTTATCTAATAAAAAGTATAACTTAGCCGAAAAAGGCTCCGGTGCTGTATATATTGGTGTTGGTTCAGCAAGTACAAGTTCTTGCTTTGGACAAATCGGCGTTTCACCTGTGGTCACATCAAGTGGAGCTTCGACAACTTCACGCAATTCAGATGTTTGTTTATCTGAACTCATACTGGTGTGCATTGAGCTGCAGCCGGTTAAACTTAAAACAATAACAATCAATGGAAGTGCGAAGCGTGTAATAAAGTTCATTTTGGACATCTCTCAAGCGGGTTGTGAGCAATGTGTGTGCTGAATAAGCCATTCATAGACATCTTCCCTAGATTCAATATTGATGGTTAATTTAGCCCAATTATTAAGCCTATTTGTATCTAAGTCAAATTAAATAATTATTTATTAACAAATGATTACAGCAACAATATCAAAAAAATTACATATTCTATGGCGTGATATATTTCAGATGATTTTATTGCCATAAAATTAAAGCGATGAGAATTTTCACTGAGCGAAGTTTAAGGCTATTAGTTTAATAAATTTAAGATATGATTTTTTCGCAACACAGCACTAGGAGCTGCCCTGATGAAATGAGCAAAATTATAAGCATGGTGACAAGGCTGCTTAATTAGTAATAAAGTAGGCTTAGATGGATGATGGACGTGCTATGCACATTGGACGGAAAATGCAGATTATCATCAGAAAATATAAATTTATCCTTGTGCCACTCTTAATGGTGTTGGTGTTTGATCTGTCCTTGTTGTTGATGAACTTTCATATTTCAGCACAATTAGAAGTGTCAGCAAATAACATCAATATCGCAGGTCGACAGCGGATGTTATCGCAGAAAATTGCTAAATCTGTCGCTCTCATTAAGATTCACAGCCAATATGACAGCACTCGTTACCGTGACGACCGGCAAGAATTACTCGCCGCAGTGAATTTATTTAATCAAACGCTTAATGCCTTTACTAATGGTGGCTCAGCTATTAGTGCATCGGGAGACATCATAACCGTTGAAAAGTTAGTTAATACCGAAGCCGCCTCGATACTTCATTACGCAAAAACGCTGTGGGCACCATTGCATAGTGAACTGAACAAGCTAGTAACAGCTGATCATTATACAGACCACGATCTGACTAAATTGGTCGATGCATTAACTGATAAAAATATCGAACTACTGAGTTTGATGAATGATTTGACTAATTATCTAGAAAACGATGCAAAACAAAAAACCTATTTCTTACGGGGCTTGCAGACAATTGTTATTTGTTTGGTGTTACTGTCGTTTATAGTCGCGAGCATTCGACTTTATCGTAGAGAAATGTATTACGACAATTTGATGGAAAAAACGACCGATGTGGTGATCAGTATCGATGTTAAAACTGCACGAACAACGTTTGTTAGTAGTTCTGTCACGGATCTTTTAGGTAATAGTACAAGTGATTATTTAGGTAAGCCAGCGAGTTTATTTTTTGCCAAAGAATCAAAAATTGTACTATCACAAATTATTGAACATATAGAACTTACGGGCGAATTAGAGCAACCACGTTGTGAAATTAAACTCCAAAAACACGATGGTAGTATTGTTATTGCTGATATGGTGATGCAAATTCTGATCAGTGAAGACGGTCATTCTAAGGAGCTCGGGGCGGATATTCGAGATATTTCTGAACGTAAGCAAGCAGAGGTTGCCTTAGCGGAATTAGCACACAAAGATATCTTAACGGGCCTAGCAAATCGTTCTTTATTTTATGAACTTGTCGCTCATTCACTAAGCATGGCAAAACGAGATAACAAGAAACTGGCCATTATGTTTATTGATCTTGATGATTTCAAAGCGATTAATGATAACTTTGGTCATGGTGTCGGTGATGTTGTACTGACGGCAGTTGCTGAACGTATTACCTCTTGCCTACGAGAATCTGATAGTGCTTGTCGGATGGGAGGCGATGAGTTTGTAGTGTTACTGGAAAATATTGATAAGCGAGAAGAAATTGAAGTATTAGCTAATAAAATAGTGAATGCAATTAGTGAGGTTATTGTGGTCGGTGATAGGAACTGTTATGTCGGGGCCAGTGTCGGAATTGCATTGTATCCAGAGCATGGTTTAGATATAGAAACCTTAATGAAGAAGGCTGATAATGCTATGTATCATGTTAAAAGCACGGGAAAGCAAGCCGTTTCATTTGTGTAATTTCATCCTCTCTCTTTACAAATTTGGTTTGAAAAATAGTGGAAGGGTCTAACTAAACACTCGTATCGGTAATTTCGTTTGGAGAAATAAGATGAAACTATTAATCGTAAGCCTATTATTGATTTATTCATCAATTTCGTTAGCGTGTTATAACTCGGAATTATCTGATCACGATAATTTTATTGCCTGCAAATCAGAGGCCGAAAAAGGCGATCAGAAAGCACAATACAATCTGGCCTTAATGTTTAGGACGGGTAAGGGCGTCACTCAGGATCTCCAGCAAGCATTTGTCTGGTATCGACAGGCGGCTGAACAAGGTAATGTTAAAGCGCAATATAATTTAGCATTGATGTATCAAACGGGAACCGGTACGGAGCGTGATATTTCACATGCTATTGAATGGTATCAACGCGCTGCAAATTTAGGTAACAACAAAGCTCAGTTTAATCTAGGACTTATATTTCATAAGGGTGATGGTGTTGCAAATGATTACAGTTCTGCGATTGATTGGTATACCAAAGCTGCTAAAGGTGGCAATGCCAATGCGCAATACAATTTAGCGGTTATGTACGATCAAGGTCTTGGTATTGAGCAAGATTATGCTATGGCATATATGTTATGGACACTTGCAGCCAATAATGGACATCAATTGGCAAAAATGAATCTTGAAACATTGACTGAGGCCATGTCGGCCGAACAAATCAAACACTCGCAACAATTGGCTGAGAAATGGCTTTCAGATTTATCGACGCATGAGTCTAATTAATCACATTCTCCGATCAGAATACTGAGTTGTTTATGTGCTGCTTTTACATCATCAAGCAATTGAGTGTGCACCGCAAGACTACCATTTTGGTAATGATCAACTAATTGACTGCTTAATTGATGAAGTTTTTCATGGGCTTCATCTAATCGATCTAAACACGCATCATCAAACAGTTGCTCTTGGCGGGAACGTTTAAGCCAAACAGAGTGATGACATTTTTCTTGATCAAAAATTGGCCAATGATATTTTTTATCGGGTGCTGACGAGGTTATAGCTGTTTCGAGTAGATTGATCCAGCTATCTGAAACCAACCTGAATTGTTTGATGCGATTTTCTTTTTCAGTGTGAACGTGTTGGCTA
This sequence comes from Methylophagaceae bacterium, assembly GCA_041600795.1. Taxonomy (GTDB): domain Bacteria; phylum Pseudomonadota; class Gammaproteobacteria; order Nitrosococcales; family Methylophagaceae. Next base: position 5,430 of record JBFIJJ010000150.1, read on the forward strand.
TATGCTAGCCACTTAGGATTAGGTTGGTAGCTTTGTAACCATGCTATAACGTCAATTGCGGGCATAGGTTTGGCGATGCCATAGCCTTGCAATTCAAAACACCCCATTGTTAACAGCATCAGACCATGTTCTGTGCTCTCAACACCTTCTGCAATTAACTCACGATTGAAAGATGTCGTTAAACCAATAATGCCATCGATAATCGCGTAATCATTAGGATCATCAAGCAGATCTCTGACGAAAGAACGATCAATTTTAATCGTTTTTGCAGTTAGATTTCGCAAATGTGTTAATGACGAATAGCCTGTGCCGAAGTCATCTAGTGCTATTCGCACTCCCAGTGCTTCTTGGCATGTTTTAATGATATTACTAACCGGTTCAAGCTCGCCAAGTGCGCTACTTTCAAGAATTTCAAGTTGTAAAAAATTAGAATTTACTGTTGGATAATTTTCTAAGGCCTGCTCAAGTTGTTTGAAAAAGTCGGGCGATTGAAGATGACCTGATGAGATATTAACGCTCACTTCAAGTTCAATACCTTTTGATTTCCAAAACATAAGTTGTTTTAGTGCTGTATTAATCACCCATTGGCCTAAGGTTGACTCTAATTCGGAACCAGTAATGATCGGTAAAAAAGTATCAGGTTGCAGCGTTCCGCGCTCAGGATGCTGCCAACGAATAAGCGCTTCCATTCCGAAGACTTTACCGGTCTTAATATTCACTTTGGGTTGGTAATATAATTCGAATTGATCGTGGGTTAGGCCATGTTCAATGGCTTTTAATCGTTCATGTTTCTCGCTAGTTTGTTGATCATCATCAGGATCAAACAGTTTAAATTGATTTCGCCCAGCCAATTTGGCTTGGTACATAGCCTGATCTGCATGACGGACTAAGGTATCTAAATCAGCATTATCATTTGGATATAAGGTTACTCCACATGATGCCGTGCGTTCGATACTGTAACCATTGATGAGATAAGGTGCTGTTAATGAGTCAAA
>JBFIJJ010000151.1:0-6404 GCA_041600795.1 Methylophagaceae bacterium
CACCTGCACGCATATGAATTGTCGACAAGGCACCAACCATGGTTAACATCAGATATGAAAAAGTCGTGTGTGATGCTACTGCAACCAGTCGTTGTGAGTAGGCCAAACGCCACATTACATCTTGTTCAAAACGCATTTCAAGTGCGGTTGGAATCAATAAACAGCCCGTCACCACAATGATAAGTAAGCTACTAATAAGGCAGACATAAAACCATTTTGGATAGGCTTTCATTGCGATAGCCCTATCAATAGTTCGCCCCCTAAAGCGACAATTTTATCTTTAGATGTTGTTGTGCTATTTACACATGCTACTTTTGTTAATGCATCGGCAAGCCAAGATAACCCGGCTTTAACTGACCAAACACCATGGTTTGTTCTGGCGTTATGGCTATCTAAAATCATGCCCGGAAAGCGAAGATCATAATTAATATCATTGCTTGATGTCGCTATTGACGTATTTGAGAAATCACCAAGATAGTTAACCGACTGATCTAGTTGTCGTTGATATACCGGTAAACTAACTTGCCCAAAGATACGTAAATCACCACCAGCATTGATCCAACCTGATTCAATTCCATGTTGTTGTAAATAGTTAGTGGCTTGATCAACTGCATACCCTTTGGCGATACCATCCAAGGTGATTCTTACTGGCCTTTTTAAACTAGCGTGACAACCATCAAGTATGACATCGTCTACATCACCTGATGCTAATGGATGCACACCGCCATGGTTGGGCAGCACGCCTTTTTGGACTAATGCACCACCAATAGTGCAGTTGAAATCGCCATTTGATAACCCTGTCATGTGCAATGCTAATCTTAATACATCAGCACTGATAGGATGTAAGTCAACGCCTTTACGTCCACATCGATTTAATTGAGACAACTCACTATGTGGATTATGAAAACTTAACAAGGTTTGTATCTGTTCTATGACATTAAACGCCTGCGTTATAAGCGAGCTGGCATTTTTGTCGTCTGACAAAACGCCAATTTCAACAAACGTACCCAATAATGGACGCATTCGTTTAATTTTAGTCATGACTTAATACCACTTTATGTAACGCTAATAGACGTTTCACACCATCCGTTAAATTACGTGCTGATAATGTTGCTCCTGAAATATTAGGAATATCATCATTAAGCTTAAAATGGTCATCCAACGTCTTGCCGGCAAATTTTTCACGCCATTGTTGTTCACGCACTTCATCACCATGCGTTTCACGATATGTCATGATCTCAATGCCAACCACGTCACCCTCATTGGTTACACCCATGGCATAAGTAATAAACTCATGTTTACCCACAACATTGTCAATAATAAACCAACCTAGTGGCTTATCATTACTTAGGACTTGCCATATTTTTTGTTCATCCCAGCGCTGTGTCTTGCCTGAGAGTTCTTTAATCTGATCTTTTTGAGCGTCGCTCAGTTTGACCAAATGTTGAGCAAATTGAGATGCTTCAGGGAACAGCGCATGCTGCGCTTGCTCAACAGATAAATAATCTGCAGCAAACGCAGGTGCAACCATAACCGCCATCGGCAAACCAAGTACTGTAAGCCAATCTTTATTCATGGTTATATCCTAGAAATCAACGCCAAACTTAAATACAAACTCGTTTTTGGTTTTTTCAATCAAGTGAAGATCTGTGTCATCCTGACTAGCGAATTGCTCACCACCACCATAGATTTGAGGTAACCAGCTAAACGTTGCCCAAAAAGCATTGCCACCATAGTGAATTGATGGGCCGGCCTGCCAGCTGTAACGTTCTTGGCCTACTTCTGTTTCAAATTCTGTTTCATAAAGCACTTCTGCACCAATAAACCAGTTATTTGCAAAGCGGTAGCTCACCCCTGTGCCAAACATCAATTCAAGTTCCATTTCTGGATCAGTAGGCCATTCAAAACCGGCTGGTAAATTATTGATGTTGTCACGCTTGGCATAAGTGAACTCAGTGCCTACATTACCTGCCCATATCAATTGACCATCAAAGAAATATTTCTGCATTAACAACTGCATCTCTAATGATGTTGTATCTTTATCTTTACCTGAATGCGGATCTAACCAGTTGTGATCAAGTGCCAAATAACCAGATAGACCAAAATCATCTAATGCTGGACTTAAGAAATTGTATTTCAAATCCGCTTCAAAGCCAGATGCTCTCCAACCATAATCTTCATCACCTGGCAGATAACCATCAACTAATAAGCCTGACATATCAATTGATTGACCTTTTAAACTGACAGCTGCTGTTAAACGATTTGTGACACCGTATTCGATCTCAGTTTTGGTATTCCAAGCTTCATAATGGCCATCACCTTTACCTTCACGGTATGTCAGCGTTTGGTCAAATTCCCATGTTCCTTCAGGCATGGTCTCAGCGCCTTTAACCTTACCCAGCAGACTTTCATCAGCCATCGCACTATTGAGTGACATTAATGGTGCCATAAAGACACCAAGTAGCAATTTCTTAGACATGATCGTTCCTTTTAAATACAAAAAATTAATTGTGGTCAATTCACAATTTAAGATGCATTGTATTAGATCTTAATCTAAATGCAAACCATTCTTATTTAGATTAATATATAAAACAAGAGCACTAGCGTGTCACTTCTAAAAAAAAGCTTTAATTTCATAACATTAAAGAGGATTTATGATACAGATTAATCTTAACCAAGATTAGTTTTTTACCTATATTTACAAACTAACAATGTAATAACAGCGTGTTCACATGGCTAAAATGAATAAAGATAAACCTGTTTGATTCAACGAATGTCAAAAATGACGGCTATTTAACGTTGTGCTGACAACTTTTGAATAATAGTACCGATAGCATACGTTAAGGTAGCTAAATCATCATCACTAATTATAAACGGCGGCATGATGTATATCAGATTCCTGAATGGCCTAATCCATACGCCCTGCTCAATGATAAAGCCCGGCAACCAGTCCATGTATTGATCTAACGTTTCGTGAAGTTCTACCACACCAATTGCACCCTTGACTCGCACATTTTTTACCAACTCAAGCTCTGCGTATGGCATAAGTTGTTGTTTGAGTGTGTGTTCAATTGCGGTAACGTTTGATTGCCAATCAGAGTCGAGCAGCAAATTAATACTTTCATTAGCAACGGCACAGGCTAAGGGATTAGCCATAAAGGTTGGACCATGCATCAATACACCACTACCATCGGCACCAATACCATCAACAACTTTGTGGGTACATAGTGTTGCAGCTAAGGTCATATAACCGCCGGTTAATGCTTTACCAACACAGAGTATATCGGGACAGATATCAGCTTGTTCGTAAGCAAACATACTGCCAGTACGTCCAAAACCAGTGGCAATTTCGTCCAGAATCAATAACACATCATAGTGATCACATAATGAACGTACTTGTCGTAAATATTCAGGGCAATAAAAACGCATGCCGCCTGCACCTTGTACTAAAGGCTCGAGGATAACAGCAGCAATATGCTGGTGATGGCTAGCGATAAGTGATTTAAACTCAGCGATATCAGCATCATCCCAATCAGCATCATTCTGACACGTCGGCGCTGGTGCAAATATATGTTTAGGTAATAAGGGTTCAAACATATTATGCATACCGTTGACTGGATCACACACAGCCATCGCACCAAAGGTGTCGCCATGATAACCATTACGGATTGTTAGCAACTTATTTTTGTCTGATTTTTCTTGAGCAAACCAATATTGCATTGCCATCTTGATCGCAACTTCTACTGACACAGATCCTGAATCAGCAAAAAATACGTGTTGTAGTGGTTCAGCGGTTAGATCAATTAATTTTTTGGCTAAATCAATAGCAGGTTGATGAGTTAAACCACCAAACATAACATGTGACATCTTGCCCAATTGCTCGCTGACGGCCCGATTTAAACGCGGGTGATTATAGCCATGAATCGTTGACCACCACGATGACATACCATCAATAACGTCACGTCCATCAGACAGTGTTAAACGAACTCCCTCTGCTGATTTAACTTCGTGAATTTGTGATGGCTTTGACATGCTGCTGTAGGGATGCCAAATATGTTTATGATCAAAACTAAGGTTATCATTATTTTCCATAGTGCGATCATAGCAGGCCTGACACTGTTTTTGACCCAAATGTTCAATCGTGCACATTTATTTTTGCTGTGCTATAACGTGATTAAGACGAGTAGACATTTCAGGAACACATAGCTTATGGGTCAAGAAATCTCACAATCACAATTTGATGCTGATGATTTTGAGGCCTTTTACGCCAAATTGACCTCAGAAACAGCTCTCCTCCGCCAAATGTTTAACGATAAAACATTGTCTGACGCTGCATTTGTTGGCGGTTTAGAAATTGAAGCATGGTTGGTTGATAACACGATGCAGCCTGCACCTATCAATGAATATTATTTAGAATCATTACATGATCCCTTAGCCAGTGCCGAGCTAGCCAAATTTAATATCGAGTTAAACACACATCCCTTGGCATTAACGGGTAATTTTCTAACGCAATTGCATAGCCACCTGTTATCAACGTGGCATCATGCTGCTAGCCATGCCGACATCTACGATAGTTCATTGGTCATGATAGGTATATTACCGACATTAAAACCGACCGATCTTACAGTCAGCAATATGTCTAACCTTAATCGTTACCGAGCACTGAATGAACAAATTCTCAATACGCGTGATACCTCTATTTTTCTGGATATCACAGGTAAAGAACATCTTAAATTAGAACACCAAGATATTATGCTTGAGTCTGCTACCACCTCATTGCAACTCCATACACAAGTGCCATTAGATATAGCCCATCATTTTTATAATGCTTCTATTATTGCTTCCGCTGCGATGGTCGCTGTTTGTGCCAACGCACCCTATTTATTTGGTCATAACCTTTGGCATGAATCCAGAATCCCATTGTTCGAACAAGCCGTTGATATTGGCGGTTACAATGGTGCTGCACATGGCCCGATCAAGCGAGTTAGTTTTGGTACTGGTTACGCCCGGCATTCGATTATGGAATGTTTTCAGGAAAACCTCGAACACTTTCCAGTGTTACTGCCTGTTGATTTGGGAGATGCATCGTCCTCTTTAAACTATTTAAAACTCCATAATGGCACTATCTGGCGTTGGAACAGACCATTAGTCGGATTCAATAGTGATGGCAGTCCCCATCTACGCATTGAACATAGAACCCCTTCCGCAGGCCCAACTATTGTTGATACTGTTGCCAATGCAGCTTTTTATTTTGGCTTGACCAAGAATCTTTGTGATCAAATTATCAGTCAGGGTTTACCGTTAGCATTTTCTCAAGCAAAAGATAACTTCTATCAAGCATCTCGTCATGGATTAGATTGTCGTATTACCTGGTTTGACAGTCAGCATCACCGCTTATATCAACTGTTGCTTGATGACTTGATACCCCGAGCTATCAACGGATTAAAATCATTAGGTATATCCGATCATGATAGCCAAACCTATATCGACATTATTGTAGCTCGTGTACAAACACGGCAAACGGGCAGTGAATGGCAACGTCAGTATATACAGCAGCATCCTGACGATTTTAATGGACTTGTTCGTCAGTATCTTGCTAATCAGAAAAATAATATACCGGTCAGCAAATGGGTGATCACATGAACGCACTTAACCTGCAGCAGTTAGACTACCTGCCTGATGCCGTGTTAACGGCATTGCCTGAGTCGTTATATCGTATTTTGACCGAACCGACCTTAATCCACTTATCTGGACAGCGCACCGAACCTTTATTTGTATCGGTTTTGTTACATGGTAATGAACCTACCGGTTTGTATGCAATTCAGGCTTTACTACAAAAATATCAACAACGTCCTCTCCCTCGGTCATTATCCATTTTTTTTGGTAATACGCTGGCAGCCAGTAAAGGTGTAAGAAGATTAGATGGACAACCTGATTTTAACCGAATTTGGCCAGAAACCCCTTTACCAGAAAGTGCTGAAACCGCGATGGCAACTCAGATCGTTGCTATCATGCAACAGAAAAATCTCTTTGCCAGTATTGATATACATAATAATACCGGGCTCAACCCACACTATGGTTGCATTAATAAACTTGATCCACCGTTTTTACAACTTGCTACTTTATTTGGTCGATTTGTCGTTTATTTCACTAATCCCAAAGGGGTGCAGGCGAGTGCTTTTGCAGATATATGCCCTGCTATCACCTTAGAGTGCGGTCAGCCAGGCCAACAATATGGCGTAGAACATGCGCTGGAATTTGTTGATAGTTGCCTGAACCTATCAGAAATACCCAATACCCCTGTACATCATCAAGATATTGATTTGTTTCATACCGTGGCTCAGGTATGTATAGAAGACGATATCGCGTTTAGTTTTCACGATAAGAATAGCAATCTACTCCTC
>JBFIJJ010000152.1:0-6393 GCA_041600795.1 Methylophagaceae bacterium
ACCTTATTGATACCCTTCGATCTTGTACCAACACAAGACAAGCTAGCACAACTTATATGTGAACAATGGGCCAATGAATTGATCGAGTTACTATTAAAGCAAGGTGAGATTACTAGTGATCAAGTCGCCCGTACCTTTAACCTTTTTCATCAACGAATTCAGACGAGTCAATGGGTTAGAAATATCGATGTAAGTGTTCAACAGCAGGTTGGTCAGGTCGAGCTTTATATTAAAAAGATTTTATCGGGACGAGGATTAGATGCGCTAGATGACGACTTGGCGATAGAACTTGCATGGCAGCTTAATATTCAACAAAAACAGGCAACAGACAAAGACGGCGCTGAACAACGGTTTTATTCACCAGATTTGTTTCTTGAAGATGGTTTAGCACGCTTTATTAATGTGACTGATGAGCAACATGCAATATTAAATGCAACAGATAAAGCTATGTCATTAGCTGATTTTCTAGAGCGTAAAAAACGGTGATGATGTAGTCATATAGTGACTTTGTAGTTGATTGATTAACGTTCTAAATAAGGGGCTGCGCGGTAGCGCAGTCCCAGCGAACGATAGTGAGTAAACTTGATTTTCTTGTTATATGTATTCACATTATTCCCGATGCTTCTCACAATAAATATGGTTTGCATTGCCCCAATTTATTGTCGTATCTGAACCACATACCTCACATAATAATCCTGATTTGTCGGTTTTAAATTTCTTTGCCATAAAAATTATATAAACAAGGCATAAAATTTCAGGAATAACAAGAAAAGGAGGTAGCATCAAACCACTAACTCCTCCGCTACCCAATGTAGAAAAATAGTAGAAAAGCACAATAAAATAAATTATTACTAAACACCAAGACACATTAGCGACTTTGAGATATTCAGATTTATTTTTCTTTTTTAACAAGCTAATAACTACGAATATAAAACCTATAGGTATAACTATGAGGATAGGAGAACAAATAAATCCAATTATAAATAAAACCTCAAACATTAAATTGCTCTCTTTTTACATATAACGCCTTTGTAACGGGCAGCTTTGCTGCGAAGCAGCGCTTAAAGCTGTCCAGCCCGAAGGGCGAACGTTGACAAACTTGTTATGAGTTTTCGTCAAGGTGCCACCCTACAATATCGCCTACGTCATCGTAGACATTGTAAATAACCTCACAGTCGCAGAACCCTCCGTGCTCACCAAGCCAAGGAACAACCACTTCTGGGTTTAATTGCTTGGACTTAAGGAATTCAATTGTTTCCTTGAGCGTATGATCACACTCTGGAGCTGACTCACGATTTAAGTGCGACAATAAATCTTTAAGCTCATCAATACTCATTGGTATAGATGCGCGAATTTCATCTTGCTCGTTCTTCTTGTACTGAGCCTTCAACTTATTCTTCTGATCTTTATCCATGCTTAAGACTCATAACGCTTCATTCAGCCGACGCGTTAGCGGTCGGCTGCAGTGACTTGTTAGTGGTTTTGCTACATAACCACCACCCAAAGACAGAGCCAACTATTGGCATGGCATATGGGGACCAAGCCCAGAATAAATCCACTACCGTAGCCTCCGCTATAATAAACAAAACTATCTGGCTTAACCAAAGACCACTCGACATGCCACCAAGACTAAGCGGCCACAAATAATTCACAGTGCCGAGAAGTAATCGTTTAAAAGTGAAACCTATGATGAAAAAAATAGTAATGGTGGGAAGCCAGCTAATAACGAAAAAGGAGTTTCCTGACCATGTAAATTCTGAGATAGAGATAACTGTCCAGAAGATTCCATCTAGCCACACCGTTAAATATGTGCCGATAACAGAGAGAATAAAAAGTATGCTTAATCGTCTGAGCATTTTTACCACTAACGTTTGGTTAAGGGGCGGGCTTTAGCCCGTCCCAGTGAGCGAAGCGAGCGATTTGAACCAGTTGTTATGCAATCACACCTAGGGCTGCATGTATGATTCAAAATTTTCGATGTAATCATCAAGGTTTTCTTCAAGCATTTTACGAAACTCGCTAACAAAATATTCAAGAGTTTCTTGCTTGGCTTCGGCCATTTCTTGTCCGCTACTCCAGCCGCACGCGCTAACCCAAGCATTGAACCTGGCAGTAGCATACATATTTGATGCGCTTACTTTGCCTCTGCCTATCTCTTCAGTTATCTGTCCGTTAGATAAGTGGATATGTGCATCAGCTCGTTCATAAAACGCATTGTCTACTTCTTGCACGAAACCTCCTTGAGTGCATAACGCCGCGCTCAGGGGAAAAACGGAGCGGAGCTAATTTGTGGTAAAGTGAGCGCAGCGAGCCACAAATTAGTGGAGCGTAGTTTTTTCCCTTGCAGCGCCTTGTTATGTGATTTACACGAATGAGCCATATTGATTCCATGACGGGTCTTCATTGCCACCAAACTCCACCTTGAATTGTTTGTATGGACGAACCATTGGCTCGATCAAATCACTAAGCCGATCAGGATTTGATGTATATATTATAAAATCTTTAATTTGTGGCATAAAAACAGTAGCCACAAATGTACTGTGTTCGCCATCGCAAATTGACGCAATTTTGCTTTCGATCACCTCGAAAGCATCGTTATCAATCGTTGAAGGAAACCCATCTTGAGTCTGTGCTTGATAATGGAAGGTTAAATATATACAAATTGGATATTCATTTTGACTTCTATTTTTCGCGATGGGATGAAGATTTTTTCGAATCACCCAATAGCTCCCATCTTCTTTCTCTAGTTTGGCGAGCGACCATTCATCCACTATTTTTTCTCCGTCTATAAATTCAGCATGTAAGCACAGTGCAATATACGTGTGACCACATAACGCCTAGCTCACCCGACGAAAACCGCGACGCGGTTTTTTGGTCGGGTGGAGCGCCGTGTTATGCGTTGTTTGCTTACTGGTTTGTCTTTTCAACGCTTTTTGCCCAAAAGGTAATGGAACCATTCGATACCTCGAAATCGCCAACATATACATTTAGTGACTCTAGACCGTGCTTTGATACATCCTCGATGTACATGCCGCCAGTTGCGCAAGGAAAGCCTTTTTCTATTTCTAGGTCTCTAGGCCCCCAGAACCTCAACTTGCATACCTCATTACCTTTCTTTAGATGAAGGTCAATATATGATCTGGAGTTATCTTCATCATCAAAACTATATGCAAAGTACTGAATATCATATAGGTGAGGTGACTCAATAATGGTGTGATATGTTCTTTCCATGTTCTTACGCATAACAGTGTATTAGGCCGCATGCAGTAATTTACCTTTCTATACTGCATGCGGCCTAGTCCATGCGTATTTTATTGACTCAATCGTGTCTGTGGCGGTATGGTTTACTGCGTCAACTTCATAATAACTGAAAGGAATCATATTATGGCAAGTACTTCTTTATCTGCGCTTATTCCTGACGACATTGTTGCTTCTTTTACCAATGAAATCAGACGGATATCAAAAACGAATAATCAAGCATATTGGCTAACGCGGCGTGCTGAAGCGTATCTTAGTCGTGTTTTGTTGCGTCCTGTCAGTATTCATACACAGCAGGATGTAGAGTCGTGGTTTGCTGAACTAGGCCGCAATACATCATTGAGTGATTGGCAGTTTAAACAGTGTATTTGGTCTGTAAAAGTGCTTATGGAAGTTGCAAACGCAGTCGCTTTTAGAAGTGTTGATTGGTCTTATTGGTTACAAGGCGGCAAGTCCCTCGAAAATAATCATGCCAGTATTGGTAAAGGCAATGTGAACCTGATTTTAAATTCTCAGTCTGGCGATAAAGCAGCGATGCTCTTGGATGATGAGCATTCAGTTGTTAATGACTTTATCGTAGTGATGAGACGTAATAATCTTGCGTATAAGACAGAGCAAAGTTATGGAGATTGGCTACGTCGTTATTTGAGGTTTAGTCGATTTCATAAGCTAGATTTTAAACAAGCTGAAACGGTACGCGGCTATCTCGATTTTTTGGTTGTTCAGCGTAATGTGGCTGCAAGTACACAAAATCAAGCATTAAATGCATTGGTATATTTTTTTCGTCATATTCTTCATTCTGAACTCGGTGAGTTAGGTGAGTTTAGTTATTCTAAACGCCATAAAAAGCTACCTGTGGTGTTAACTCGAGGTGAAGTGCAAATGCTGTTGGGTACTATGTCGGGTCGGAATGCTTTATTAGCATCGTTATTGTATGGAACAGGTATGCGTTTAATGGAGTGTTTGCGGTTACGTATTCAGGATGTTGATTTTGGTTATAAACAAATCATAGTTAGGAGCGGTAAAGGTAATAAAGATCGTGTGACTCCTCTTCCTGAAAGTTTGATTATGGAACTGCAAGATCATGTTGATTCCGTTAAAACATTACATCAACAAGATTTGAATGCCGGATTTGGTGAGGTTTATTTGCCTGATGCGTTGTCACGGAAATGGCCTAATGCTGCTAAGACTATAGGGTGGCAATATGTATTCCCAAGTTCTAAGTTAGCTGTTGATCCTCGAAGTGGTAAGACGCGTCGACATCATTTACATGAAAGTGTGCTTCAAAAGGCGGTAAAAAATGCAGCGATTAGTGTTGGTTTAACTAAGCGAGTCAGTTGCCATACCTTACGCCATTCTTTTGCTACACATCTTCTTGATGCTGGTTACGATATACGTACTGTGCAAGAGTTGTTGGGACATGCTGATGTTTCGACAACGATGATTTATACCCATGTGTTAAATCGTGGTGGGGCAGGTGTACGAAGCCCTTTAGATCTTTAGGTGGTGTGAAATCATTTCTTGGGTATATGCTTTGCTAATAATAGTTTGTCCCTAATACAGGAGAAAGCCATGTTAAAAGTATTGATGCTAATGTGTTTGATGTTGATGCTATCGGCTTGTTCAGATGATAAAACCGACAAAGTTGAGCACCATGTCTGGCAAGAGCAAACCGATATGATTGGTAAAGCTCAAGATGTGCGTGGTGTTGTTATTGAACAAGCAACAGAACAGCGAAAATTAATTGAGCAAAATACCCAATAAGGCTCTTATTCAGTTATTTTAGGATTGGCAAAACGATGGCCTGATGCATTATGCATAACCAGATTCTTCAATAGCTGAGATTGGTTGACCTTGCTCAGTCCAAATCGTCTAGCCCAACGGATAGGGGCTAAATCACTGCCAAATACGCGTTTAAAGGCATCCATGGTGAGTTGCATGGCAAGGTTGTCAGCTTTACGTCGGCGTTGATATTTCTTGAGTGTATGCAAACTGCCAATATCTCGGCCTTTTTGTTTTGCTTCTAACACAATTTCAGCCAAGGTTGCAGCATCTAATAAGCCAATATTGACACCTTGACCTGCAAGCGGGTGAATCGTGTGGGCAGCATCACCAACAAGGGCAAAACCCGCTTCTACATAATGATCGGCATGACGTAGTTTCAGTGGGAACGAGGCACGAGGACTGATGTCTTCAATATCACCAAGCGTGTGTTCAAATGCATTAGCCAAAATTGATTTAAATGCGTCGTCATCAAGCTCACTTAATAGTTCTGCTTCTTCGGTCGAATTAGACCAAACAATCGAACATTGATGTGGATGTGCTAACGGCAAAAATGCCAGAGGTCCTTCCGGTAAAAAACGTTGCCACGCTGTATGTTGATGTGATTTTTGTGTGGTGACGGTACAGACAATCGCTGATTGTTGATAATCCCAACCTTTAACATCAATACCTAACCATTCTCTCAAATGAGAATGAGCACCATCGGCACCGATAATCAATGGTGCGGTTAGCTTACGACCACTATCAAGTATCAGTGTATGGTCATCTAGTTCAGTCGGTTTAGCAGGCCAGATTATGTCTATATTATCGATTTGGTGGCATCGGTCTAAGGCGGCTTGTTGGATATGACGATTTTCAATGATATAGCCAAGCAAGGGTTCACCAATTTCAGCACTATCAAAATGTAAAGTGCTTGATGAGGTTTCCCAGACATGCATATCGGTATAAGAACTGATTCTGCTAGGTATTAAGTGAGCCCAAATACCCAGATTTTTAAGTAATGTTGCACTGGCTTTTGTTAACGCACTGACTCGTAAATCTGGACGATCAGATTCATTTAGACGTTCAGGTTGATGGCTTTCAATAACGGCAATTGATAACGCAGGATTTTGACTCAGGGCAATGGCTAAGCTGCTGCCAACCATGCCTCCGCCAATAATGATAACGTCATAATCCTTGCTCATAATGTGATGCCTCTTGCTAGGCGTGGTTGCTTGCCTGTTAATCCCATACTGGAACGGGCAATCATATGTTTAGCTGGTGGCACGATATCAAGTAATGTCAGACTGGCGCCACGAGCATGACCTAATAAAAAATTATCATTACTGAATATATTGACCAATGATGTTGTTG
>JBFIJJ010000153.1:0-6316 GCA_041600795.1 Methylophagaceae bacterium
AACGATTTAGATATGTTTGCCGAAATGCGTCAAGCAGCACTGTTAGCAAAAGCGGTTGCCCAAGATGCCACTGCAATTCCAGCACACGCAGCATTGAAAATGGCAACGATTAACGCGGCGAAATCTCTAGGACTCGATCACATTACTGGCTCACTCAAAAAAGGCAAAGCCGCTGATATTATTGCGGTCGATTTTTCTGATATTGAAAGCCAACCCTGTTATGACATTATTTCCCAACTGGTTTATGCAACCGGTCGCCATCAAGTAACTGATGTATGGGTTGAGGGCAAGCAATTACTCAAAGATCGACAATTGACAACACTACACCAAACAAAAATTATTGAACGAACCCAACAATGGGCAACCAAAATAAGGCAATCTGATCAATGACACATTCATATAGCAATGTCGATCCAAACGAAGTCGCAAAATTTGATGCATTAGCCAATAGTTGGTGGGATCCAAAAGGTGAATCAAAGCCTTTACATGAGATTAACCCACTGCGTTTAGGTTTTATCGAATCACGTTGCAAACTTGCTGACCAAGAAGTCATTGATATCGGCTGTGGTGGCGGTATATTAACTGAAGCATTAGCCAAAAGTGGTGCTAATACAACGGGTATTGATATGGGTGAATTACCACTTAATATTGCCAAGTTACATGCATTAGAAGCTGGCTTATCCATCAACTACCAACAAATAACAGCTGAACAAAAAGCACAACAAGCCGCTGAACAATTCGATGTTGTGACTTGTATGGAAATGTTAGAACATGTTCCTGATCCTATCTCAGTCATTCAAGCCTGTGCTGACTTAGTCAAGCCAGATGGCGACGTATTTTTATCGACACTTAATCGACATCCAAAAGCCTATTTATTTGCCGTTGTCGGTGCCGAATATATGATGAAAATATTACCCAAAGGCACCCATGACTATAAACGCTTCATTAAACCATCTGAAATGGCTAAATGGTGTCGGCAAGCAGGTTTAGAGGTATGTGATATAACAGGGTTATCCTATAATCCACTGACCCAACAGTATTCACTTGGTGACGATGTCAAAGTCAACTACCTTGTCCACTGTAAAAAGATGAGAGATTAATGCAAAATTTTACAGCGATCTTATTTGATCTTGATGGCACCTTAGTCGACACAGCACCTGATTTGGCATTTGCCTTAAATTCATTGTTGGAAGAGCAAGGTAAACCAACACTGTCTTATGAAACAATTCGCCCTATTGCCAGTAATGGTGCCGGCGGATTGCTCGATCTTGGATTTGGAGTTTCAGATGATGATGATCTTTTACCTGTTTTAAGAGATCGCTTATTAGCGATCTATCAAGATAATATTTCGCGTGAATCGAGACTTTTTGATGGCATGCTCGAGGTGCTTTCTGCATTAGAAAAAGCGAATATCACATGGGGAATTATTACTAATAAACCTGCATTTTTAACCGACCCTCTCGTTAAAGCGCTAGAACTTCATCATCGTGCACGTTGTGTGGTGAGCGGTGATACAACACCGTTTAGTAAACCTCATCCAGCACCAATGATCCATGCCTGTGAGCTCATTAATGTGCCTCCAGAACAATGTATTTATATTGGTGATGCTGCACGTGATATTGAAGCGGGTAAAAATGCCAATATGCGAACCGTGGCTGCACTCTATGGTTATGTCAGTGACACGGATAACCCAGACAATTGGCAAGCAGACGCTAATATCAACCACCCAAGTGATATCTTAAAATGGATTTAATCAGCACCTTTATTCAACAAAATCAATTAATACTCATTGCCGTAATGGCAGGCGTTTCAGCAGGCATCGTTATTGGCATTTTGATCCGAAGTGGCAAACTCCGTGAACTGCAAGCACGTAATGCAGAACTCACACTGACATTAGGACTAGAACAAAAAAACAAGCGCCAACTTGATGAGATCCTTGTTCAAACACGTGAGCAGTTAGCCAACACCTTTAACCAATTATCTAATGAGGCATTAACGCGTAATAACACTAACTTTTTACGCCTTGCCGAAGAAAATCTCAAACGTTTTCAAAGTGAAGCTAAAGCAGAATTAGGCACCAAAGAAAAAGCGATTGAGCAAATGCTCAAGCCCATTAACGATGCATTAAAACAAACAACAAAACAAATCCAAGACATCGAAAAAGATCGTAAAGAAGCCTATGGCAGTCTCACCTCTACCATTGCTCAAATGAATCTTAATCAGCAACAATTACAGCAAGAGACTCAGAATCTTGTACAAGCACTTCGTCGCCCCGAAGTACGTGGACAATGGGGTGAAATGACTTTGCGTCGTTTAGCTGAACTCAGTGGCATGGTGGCCCATTGCGATTTCTATGAACAAACCCATACGGCAACCGATACAGGTGCTATTCGTCCTGATATGATTGTGCGCCTGCCTGAAAAACGCGAAATCATTGTCGATGCCAAAACACCATTAGATGCTTACTTATCAGCAATTCAGGCTAAAGACGATGCTACGCGTCAACGTGAAATGAAACGTCATGCCCAAATCATTCGCAGTCGAATTAAAGAATTATCACGTAAAAACTACTGGGCAGAATATTCGCAGTCACCCGAATTTGTCGTGTTATTTATTCCCGGCGAACAATTCCTGTCTGCAGCCTTAGAAGTTGATGCAACGTTGCTTGAAGACAGCATGAGTCAAAATATTATTCTTGCTACACCAACCAACTTTATCGCTCTGCTTCGTGCCGTTTCCTATGGCTGGAAACAACAAGCCTTGGCAGATAATGCTGAAATCATTCGTGAGCTAGGGGAAACCCTATACAAACGCCTAGCAACATTTGGCAATCACTTAAGCAAGTTAGGCAACAGTCTCGGTAGTAGCGTCAATCACTTTAACAGTGCCGTCGGTTCGTTAGAACGACAAGTATTACCCGGTGCCCGTAAATTCACTGAGATGGGTATTAGTACTAAAAGTGAAATTACCGACCTGCCTCCTATCGAGCAACAACCCAGAACAATTCAAAACCTAAGTGATGATGAAAGCTGACGTCGAACTCGCCAAAGCCTATGACTATTGTCAAAACTTGGCTAAATCGCATTATGAGAACTTTCCGGTAGCATCAATTTTATTACCCAAGCGATTACGACAACCTATCAGCGTTATTTATGCTTTCGCTCGCACTGCTGATGACTTTGCTGATGAAGGTGATGCATCACAACAAACACGCTTGAAGCAATTAAATGAGTATAGCCAAGCGCTATTTCAAATTAGTGAGCATGATTATCAAGGCAGCAATCCTATCTTTATTGCATTAGCCGATGTAATTCAAAAACATTATTTACCGATAGAGCTTTTTGAAAGCTTATTATCTGCCTTCAAACAAGATGTTATTAAAAGCCGTTATGCAAATTTTGACGAGGTATTAGATTACTGCACTCGTTCAGCCGATCCTGTAGGTCGATTACTATTGTATTTAAATGGCTCACCAACTAATACACAATTGGCACAATCTGATGCTGTTTGTACTGCGTTACAATTGATCAATTTCTATCAAGATATTGTTCAAGACTACACCGAACAAGATCGGATCTACATTCCACAAGATGAGTTAGCCCAAGCCGGATTGTTCGAATCAGATTTAGTTAAGCCAGAGACCAATAAGATCGCACCCTTGATTCGGAGTTTGTATCAACGTACACAACAATTAATCTTGCAAGGTTCGCCACTAGGAGCTAATTTAAAAGGGCGAATGGGCTGGGAAGTGAGAGCCATGATCTTGGGAGGTCTCACAACACTTCACCAACTAAATCAGCAATCAGACCGAGGCTTACTGACTCGACCTCGTTTGAGTAAACTGACTTTGATCAAGATTATGCTGATTGGTGCAAATAGCTTTTGTTACCAAAAAGCCGTTACTTATTTGGAAGACACTGTTAGATAAGCTGTTATGGGAATTAAAATAATATGAGTAAAGCATTAAAAGCAGCCCTTTTATCCGCTTTAGTTTTTCCTGGTCTAGGCCATTTCTCATTAAAAAAACCATTACCGGGATTTCTGCTATCAGGCACGTCTCTGTTTTGTCTCTATTTTTTGATTTCAGCTATGTTAACTATTGCCAATGATCTGACTACTCAGTTACAAAATGGCGAGATCCCATTCGAACTGATCGCTCTAAGCGAACAAATAAGTAATCAATTAACTGCAAATAATGGCGGTCTAATTAATTTCGTCTCATTGATATTATTAATTTTATGGCTTGTCGCTATTGCTGATTCGTTTCGACTTGGTCGATTACAAGATCAAAAAGACAACGAATCATAACAAAACATTATTTTAATCATGCTGGAGTAGTTGAATGCTAGACTCTGTTTTGAAAGTGTTTGGAGGAGAGTTTGATGTTGTTTCATTCCTTCAAAATCATCCATTACCATTCGAGGTAGAGCCTTACCAAAAAGGTGAGCCAGATTTACT
Source organism: Methylophagaceae bacterium (assembly GCA_041600795.1). Lineage (GTDB taxonomy): Bacteria > Pseudomonadota > Gammaproteobacteria > Nitrosococcales > Methylophagaceae. Next base: position 4,459 of record JBFIJJ010000153.1, read on the forward strand.
AGGTTCACCTAATTTAGAATCTGGTTTTGATGCCCTAATCTCTGAAACGTTGAACCCAGAAGCACATTTAGATGAAATCAGAACATTTTTGCAAAGCAATGAAACTTTATTTCTCAAATTAAAAAGCTTAGGACTAAATTGCGTTATTGATATCGGCAGCGCAGTGGGTATGACTAATCAATTCACACGATCACTTCATATTCCTGTTGATTTACTTGGTTTATGTTACAAACTAAATATCTCGATTGAATTTTCAGCATACCCAAGTCAAGATGAATACGATCACATTCATTAAATCACTTAAAGGTAGAAGTTCCTAATTAGTCTGGATCAATAACATCTAATAGCCAGCAGTGTTAAAATGAATTACACACTGATAGAAAGGACACTTAATTATGATTTATAACAGCATTTTAGACACTATCGGCAATACACCAATAGTAAGACTCAACAATATTGTACCCAAACATGTAGAAATGTATGTCAAGGTAGAATCATTCAATCCAATGGCTTCAGTTAAAGATCGCTTAGCATTCGCAATCATTGACGATGCAGAAAGAAGAGGCGTATTGAAGCCCGGACAAACTGTTGTCGAGGCAACATCTGGTAACACAGGTATTGCATTAGCCATGGTCTGTGCTGCCAAGGGCTATCCTTTTGTAGCCACCATGGTTGAAACCTTCTCTATTGAACGTCGCAAGATCATGCGTGCACTAGGTGCAAAAGTGATTTTAACGCCTGCAGCAGAACGCGGCACAGGAATGGTAAAAAAAGCTGAAGAATTAGCTCAACAACATGGTTGGTTTTTAGCTCGTCAATTTGAAAATCCAGCCAATCCGGCCTATCATCGCAACACAACAGGCCCTGAAATTCTTAGTGATTTTGCTGGGCGTCGTTTGGACTATTGGGTGTCAGGTTGGGGCACAGGTGGCACATTAACCGGTGCTGGAGAAATGATTAAACTTGCCAGACCAGATACGCAAATTATTGCAGCAGAACCAGCGGCAGCTGCCATGCTCAGTGGTGCCGAATGGACCCCACATAAAATTCAAGGATGGACGCCAGATTTCATACCTGATGTCTTAAACAGAGATATCGCTGATGACATTCTTCCAATAACAGATGATGAAGCCAAAGAATGGACATTACGGCTTGCTGGGGAAGAAGGTATTTTTGTCGGTCTATCATCAGGTGCGACCGTTGCTGCAGCCATGAAAGTAGCAGACAAAGCAGAAGCTGGCTCAGTGATTCTTGCAATGCTACCTGATACAGGTGAACGTTATTTATCTACATTCTTATTTGAAGGCATGAATGAAGGATCAGATGATGACTGGCTTGACAGTCTGGGCTAAGAAAACAGACATGCTCACTTAAGAAAAAGGCGATTTTAACAATAAGTGGCCTTTTTTATATCTGCTGTGCCTTTATGTAAAATACAACCCACTTGCAACTTTGTCACATTGTTCAGTAGTTCATTTGCACGAGTACCAGACAAAAAAAACAGACCACAACGTGGACCGGGTACTTTCAAACTAAAAACTTGGCAGTGTCCTACTTTGATGAGATGCATCGTGCATCACACCCTGCGGGCGCCTCCGGCATCTAAAAACGCTCCCGGCGTTTTTATCACATGGGGTTTGCCATGTTCGAGTTAGGGCAATGCAAATCTGATAGACAAAAAAATACCCGGACCACTATGTGGACCGGGTAGTTTTTGTATAAAAGCTTGGCAGTGTCCTACTTTCACATGGGAACTCCCACACTATCATCGGCGCTAAGTCGTTTCACTTCTGAGTTCGGGATGGGATCAGGTGGGACCAACTCGCTATGGCCGCCAAGCATAACTGGCTGTTAGTAA
>JBFIJJ010000154.1:0-6307 GCA_041600795.1 Methylophagaceae bacterium
ATCATCAGACTATGGTCGTCCATTTGGTGAGATCTTTAAGGCTTATGAATACGACTTCTTTAAAATCGATCCAATGTTGTTTAGTCCTGCAAAAGTTATCGTTACTAATACCAATACAGGTAAAAGCTTCACTGCAGGAACCTTGAATCAAGAATTACTCACATTGTCTTTCGGACTATAATGATTAAACAAGGGAGTAGTGATATCGCTGCTCCCTAATATCAACTCGACTATTATGCCCTCCCCTAGAATCGTAATATTTAATGACACACATGGCTGGCATAGTCAGCAATTGGTTGATGCATTTGCTCATTACAATGTCTCTGTTGTGCTGAGTGATCTTGCTGAATGTAGCATCGATCTAACTCACCCAACCGGACTGCACATTCCCGGTTTTGAAGATAAGCTGCCTGCAGCAGCCTTGGTACGAGGTATTGCTCCTGGTACGCTAGAACAAATCACCCTCCGAATGGATGTCTTACATACACTTGCTGAATTGAATGTGCCGGTTTTTAATCCTGCCAAGGCAATAGAACATACTGTCGATAAAGCCCGTACCTCATTACGACTCCACCTTGCGGGGATAAAGACACCGACCACTTGGGCCTGTGAAAGCAGGACTATTGCTCGTGATATCGCTATTGAGCAATTTAGGCAAAATAAGACCTTAATCTTGAAACCTTTATTTGGTTGCCAAGGCAAGGGCCTGGCCAAAGTCAGCTCAATCAAAGAATTTGATTGCTATGATGCCATTGGAGATGCCTTATATCTTCAGGAATATATTGCACCTCGTGAAGAGAAACAATGGCAAGACTGGCGTTTAATGGTCATTGAAGGCAAAGTCTGTGCTGCGATGTCCCGTCATTCAAACCATTGGATAACCAATTTTGCTCAGGGAGCGATGTGTTCAGCCACAACCATTACAGATGAAATGACACAGCTTGCAATCTCGGCAACCAAAGCAGTAGAAGCTGATTATGCAGGTGTTGATCTAATCAGACATCAAGATGGTCACTATACCGTGTTAGAGGTTAATAGCGTACCGGCTTGGAAAGGACTCTACCAGGCTACTGGAATCGATGTAGCAGGTACTATAGCTCAAGCATTAGTTAATAAAATTGCATTAGCGCAGACTGATAGCCCTGAACATGCTCACAACTAAACAAATACAAAATTGTATTGTTTGGGCATGTGAACATGAGGTTGCTGCACCGAAACCAGGTAACGTCAATTGTTTTAGCGATGCTCATGATATGCAGTTACAAGACTTCATCAACAGTGCCCATGCTATTGCACCCGCTTTATCGGATCAAAACAGCAGTGTTGGTCAGATGATCTTAAACGCCATTATTGCCACGCGAACCGTTGTCGACTGCAACACCAATCTCGGTATCGTGCTGTTATTCGCACCGTTATGTTGTGCCATTCGCCACTGTGACTCATTTGAACAGCTTCCTTCCCAACTTGAGTATGTTCTAAAAAAACTAACAGTTGAGGATGCCAATTATGCCTATGAAGCAATCCGATTAGCTCAGGCTGGAGGACTAGGCCAGAGTGATGAGCAAGACATTAACAACACGCCAACTGTAACCCTTCGCCAAGCAATGGCAATTGCTCAGAATCGAGATACTATTGCCGCGCAATACCTAAATAATTACCGTGAAATATACACAATTGGTCTTGTAAAGTTGACAGAATCGTTAAATTGTGGGGAAAGTATTGAATGGGCTACCACTTTCGCGTATCTTAACCTTCTAAGTAACGTTCCTGACTCACTTATATATCGTAAATATGGTCTCGAACGTGCCCATGAAATTATGAATATTGCAAAACAGTTACTGGGTAATCCCTTAGAATTCAGAAGGGTAAGCCAACTAGAACATAATATTCTCCAATGGGATACAGAATTAAAAGAGGAAGCGACAAACCCAGGAACAACCGCTGATTTAACCGCTGCAACGCTGTTACTTCACGCATTCCGTGAGGCGCTTTCTTAATACAGAATTTCAGTACCAACGTGCGTTTTTTGCAAATCGGGGTTCTGAGCAGGGTATACGGTCCTTTAATACGTATATAACCTTGCTATACAGTGTATGGTTAGGAATTGAGCTTTTTTATTAATTTTTAAACAGGACAAATAACATGCCAGTTATCGATCGCGTACTTGTAGGTGAATCTTTAGTCATTGAAGATGGTGACTTAGACAACGTTGCACACATTGACTTAATCATGGGCCCACGTGGTTCAGCTGCAGAAGATGCTTTTTGCCGCACTCTAACAGACCAAAAACAAGGCGTTAACGGCCTTTTAGCTGTAGTTGCTCCTAACCTTATGGTTAAACCTGCAACAGTTATGTTTAACAAAGTTACAATCAAAAACATGAAACAAGCTGTTCAAATGTTTGGCCCTGCACAACGTGGCGTAGCTATGGCTGTTGCTGAATGTGTTGAAGATGGCACAATCCCAGCTGCTGAAGCTGATGATTGCTTCATCTGTGTTGGTGTATTTATTTCTCCAACAGCTGACAGCGATGCAAAAATCCAAGATTGGAACTACCGTGCAACTAAAGAATCAATCAAACGTGCAGTAGCTCGCGAACCAAAAGCAGCTGACGTAGTAGCACAATACAAAACTAGCTCGCATCCTTTTGCAGCAGCTGAGTAAGTAGTAATACTCTAATAATCATCGCTCCTCCAGTAATGGTGGAGCGATGTTTTATTTAAAAGCGTAATCTTTTGTCGTGCAATGCACTGGCAACAAGCACTCCCGAAATTCCCTTTTGTTCTAACAGCTCTATATCTTGCTGATTTCTCACTCCGCCAGCAGCAATAATCTCAACATCCGCTCTTAGCTTTCTAATTGTGTCCAACAGGGCGATATCCACTCCTTTGTTGTCTCCGACATAATCAATATTCATTGCAATAACAGTGTCAGGCCAGACCTCAGGATGTTCTAACAAAGCCTGTTTCCCTAAGAATCTTCCTTTTTGAAAATCGAGTGATACTATGCCTTGCTTAACATCTTTCAATAAAGAAAGATCTGATAAAGTTTCACTGCCAATAATAGGAATAACGCCAATTTCATTAATTTGAGACAGACGATTTCGCTCTTGAATGCCAGCATCTATCAGAAAAGTAACATCAGGAAAATGTAATCGTAAAGCGCGATATATATCCCATTCCGGTTGTTGATGAAATATTGCATCAAGATCTGCTATATATATATTTTTAAAATCATGCAGGGTCAACATATCAGCAATAACGCCAATTGGGTTTATATGTTGCGTTATTAATGATGACAAAGGCGGATATTGTGTTCGAACACCACCTCCGGCTCGCACAACAATTCCCCCCATTAAATCAATGACCGGTATAATTTCCACCTAGTTTCCTTTTTGCCTAACTCATGAAATTATTTGTTTACGAACACATTACCAGTGGTGCTTTTGCCGAGCAGGAGTTACCTAAAAGCCTCGCGCTTGAAGGCACTGAAATGTTGTCTGCTGTTTTGTCAGATTGTCATGATCTAGCTGACATAGATTTAATCACTTTATGCGATGCGAGACTATTAAATCATGCCCAGCTAATGAAACCTCAACGTCACCGCCGCCATCTTGTTTCTACATACGATGATTACAGTCGATTATGGCAACAATGTCTAGATGATGCCGATGCTATTTTTATTATCGCTCCTGAAACAGATGATATATTAGCCCAACTTCAACAACATGCTTATCAATCTGGAAAAATTGTTTTAGGTTGTTCGCCAGAAGCGATTAGGCTCACAACTAATAAATACAGATGTGAACAAATCTTAACCGCTAATAATATTGCCACAACACAAAGTTGTCTGGCTAATCAATGGCCGCAACACGGTTTTATGTCAGAACATGGCTATATTGTTAAGCCTATTGATGGTGCAGGCTGTGTTGATACATTCTTATTTAATACCAGCAAAGAACTTGAACATTATTTAAGTTCACTATCGATAGAGCAACTTCAATCATCTCTAGTGCAAGTCTATGTTAAGGGAATTGCAGCTAGCCTGTCTTTATTACTATCGAATAATGAAATAGAAGTGCTTGCGATAAACCAACAATTGATTTCAATTAATCATACACTGCAATTTTATGGTTGCATTGTAAACAATATAGATAGTGCCATCTTGTCACTTGAACAAGCCTACCAGTTAGCATCAGCTATACATCGCGCCATAGCAGGCTTATCTGGCTTTATTGGTATTGATATTATATTGACGCAGGATCAGATCGTGGTTGTGGATATCAATCCTCGTTTAACGACATCCTATACCGGATTGAGAAAGTCTCTCCAACTAAATCCGATGGAGCGTTTTTTTACTATGCAAAATCATAGTTCAATGCCACTACCAGCTATTACTCAGAGAAATAAGGTTCATATTCAATTATGAGCAAACACACATCATATGTTTCGGGTTGGGATATCGGTGGCGCCCACCTAAAAGTAGCACGTTGCGATCCTGAAGGTCAGCTACTCGAAGTCAGACAATATTTATGTCCTTTATGGCAAGGACTCGATCAACTAGAGAATGCAATAAAAACAGCACAAAATGAATTAAATAATCACAATGATCTAGCAGCCATTACCATGACGGGAGAGTTGGTTGATCTATTTGCCAATCGTCAGATCGGTGTTGCCGAGATTTTGGACTGCGTCAGTCATTTAATTCCACGGGAACACTGTCATGTCTACGCTGGTGAAAAAGGTTGGTTATCTTTAGAGGATGCTAAACGCGAATGGTACCAAGTAGCCTCAAGAAACTGGCAAGCAAGCGCTAACTTCGTTGCATCTAAAATTACCAATAGTGTATTTGTCGATCTTGGTAGCACTACCTGTGACATCATCCCTATTGTCTCCAATCAGGTTGTTGCCTCAGGTTATGATGATCATCACCGCCAAATGAGCCGTGAATTATTGTATACAGGTACGATACGAACACCTCTTATCGCTTTAACCTCCGTCGCGCCCTTTAATGGTCAACTAATTAGCCTTGCGGCTGAAGTATTTGCTACCACGGGGGATGTTTGGGTGATGTTAGACCAATTAAATCCGAATGAGATTCTAGATAACTCAGCTGATGGCCAGTCTTGGAATAAGGCCAATTGCGTTTGTAGATTGGCGCGCTTATTAGGCAGCGATGCTAACGATGTTGATTCAGCTGCTTGGCAACTCTTGGCTAAATGGTTTGCTCAACAACAGCTTCACCAAATTACTAACGCTATCTTGCAAGTAGTATCTTCTCACCCACAGCAAGAAAGTCGAACCATTGTTGGTGCAGGTATTGGTCGCTTTATCATTAAGCAATGTGCAGCTCAACTAGGTTTCGACTACATTGATTTTGCTTCACTTTGCCAACCAAGGTTAACCAGTGCAGCAGATCATGCCCCAGCAGTGGCAGTTGCGCTTTTAGCATGGCAAGAGTTAACGTAAAATACTCCTATGCCATCATCACACCCACCACTCTATTATGAACTGCCTTATTTAGCCGATAGTAGTTATTATTTTGAACTAGTACGTGATCTATCTTGGCCAGTCTTTCTTGATAGTAGTCACACTGAGCAAAATCAACAAGGCCGTTATGACATTATTGCTGCCGCTCCATTAGTCAACATCACGACAACTGAACTCGGTACTGTTATTACTGATCGACTTGGCAAGCAAACGCTATCTCAAGAGGATCCCTTTTCACTGTTGCAACAACAGCTTGCCCAATACCCGCGACAAAGGCCAAGCGATCTACCCTTTAATGGTGGCGCAATAGGTTACTTTTCATATGATTTAGGCCGTTATATTGAAACCGTGCCCGTTATCGCACGAGACAATGAGCAGATCCCAGATATGGCAGTTGCTATCTATGATTGGGCTGTGACCGTCGATCATCAAGCAAAACGTTGTTGGCTTGCCAGTTTTAGCTTAGATCAAAGTACCCATAGTCAGTGGCAATTGCTCATCGAACGGCTCACTAAAACACCACCTCCTGATCAAGAAAGATTTACCGTCAGCGGCGATATCAAGTGCAATCTAAACCGCCATGATTATCAACTGGCCTTCGACAAAATCCAAGATTACATTCATGAAGGTGATTGTTATCAAGTTAATCTTGCAAAACGCTTTGAAATTTCAGCTGAAGGCGATCCTTGGTTTGCCTATAAAAGTTTACGCCAGGCTAACGCAGCGCCCTTCTCAGCCTTTTTATCTTTCGCAGGTGTAACATTACTAAGCTCATCTCCTGAACGTCTGTTACAAGTTAAAGATAATCAGGTTGAAAC
>JBFIJJ010000155.1:0-6241 GCA_041600795.1 Methylophagaceae bacterium
ACAATCAAGTGCCAATCAACGTTCTGGTCGCTGCGGGCGTGTGGCAGCGGGTGTGGCAATTCGACTTTATGACCAAGATGATTTCAAAACACGTCCTGATTTTACTGATCCTGAAATCTTACGTACCAATCTTGCTTCAGTGATATTGCAAATGGCCTCGCTCAAATTAGGTGACCCGGCCAAATTCCCATTTATTAACCCTCCTCCACAAAAAATGATTAACGATGGTTTTCGTTTATTGGAGGAGTTAAGTGCGGTTGATAAAAACCGACGTTTAACTGATACAGGTCGTCAATTAGCTACATTACCGATCGACCCGCGTATTGCTCGCATGATTTTGGCTGCACAAAAACTAAATTGTGTGACTGAAGTTTTGATTATTGCTAGTGCTTTGAGCATTCAAGATCCACGTGAACGTCCGATGGACAAGCAACAAGCAGCAGATGAGGCTCATAAAAAATATCAAGATGAACGGTCTGACTTTTTGGCCTTCTTAAAATTATGGGATTTGTACCACGATAAGAAAAAGCATCTCAGTCAAAATAAGCTGCGTAAATACTGTAAAGAAAACTTCCTGTCATTCTTACGTTTACGTGAATGGCATGACATTCATCAACAGTTACATGCGCAGATCATGCAGATGGGCTTTAAACCCAATCAGATTCCTGCTGACTATCAAGAAATTCATCAAGCCTTATTATCGGGTTTACTTAGTAATATTGCTGTTAAAACCGATAAATCCGAATATACCGGTACCCGTAATCTGAAATTGGCCATTTTTCCAGGCTCAGCCTTACACAAAAAAGGCCCGAAATGGATTATGGCAGCTGAATTGGTTGAAACCGGTCGTCTGTATGCACGTATTGTTGCCAAAATTGAACCCGAATGGATTGAGCCTGTTGCAGGTGATCTAGTTCGAAAACAATATTTTGATCCGCATTGGGAAAAGAAACCGGCACAAGTCGTCGCATTTGAACAAGTGTCGCTTTATGGATTACCTATTGTTGCAAGAAGACGGGTGCATTTTGGGCCAATTGATCCACAAATGTCACATGAGATCTTTATTCGTGATGCCTTAGTTCAAGGCGATTGGTTTTGTCGTGCGCCGTTTTTTAAACATAATCAGGATGTCATTGAAAATATAGAGCTGCTTGAACAAAAGTCGCGTCGTCGTGATGTACTTGTTGATGATAATGTTCTGTTTGAATTTTACCAACAACGTATTCCTGCTGATATTGTCAATGGTGCTGGCTTTGAAAAATGGCGTAAAAAAGCTGAACAAAAACAGCCAAAACTGCTATTTTTAAATCGTGATGATCTGATGCAACATCAGGCTGAAAGTGTCACTGCTGATAATTTCCCAGATCAGTTATTAGTTAACCGCGTACCTTTAGCACTGGAATATCATTTTGAACCGGGTAAACAACATGATGGTATCACTCAAACTATTCCTCTGTCCTTATTAAATCAAACCAATCCAGAGCGTTATGAATGGCTGGTCCCTGGCTTATTACGTGACAAGATTATCTTCTTAATTAAGAGTTTACCTAAGTCTTTGCGTCGTCATTTTATTCCCGTACCTAAATATGCAGATGATTGTTTAAAAGCGATGTCACCTGAGTCTGGCGCCTTATTGCCCAGCTTATCAGAACAACTGCGTAAACTAACCGGTGTTGAAATTGCACTTTCTGAATGGAATGTTGCTGAATTACCCATCTATCTTCAAATGAACTTCCGCTTGATTGATGAGCAAGGTGAATTATTAGCTGAAAGCCGTGATCTGACTCAGTTAAAGCAAGATTGGGCTAAACAAGCGGCTGCCAGTTTTAGCCAAATACCTGATAGTGATTATGAAAAACATGACCTAACTACATGGTCATTTGATCAGTTACCTGAGTCAATCACGCTAGTGCAAAATGGTTTGGAAATGACGGCCTACCCTGCTTTGGTCGATAAACAACAATCGGTTGATCTGACCTTGATGGACACGGCTAAACAGGCAGAACAAGCTACGGCCGTTGGTCTAAGACGATTATTTATGCTGGAACTGGCTGATTCAGTCAAATATCTGCACAAGAATTTACCGAATATCCAGCAAATGTGTCTGTATTACACCAATGTGCCGCCGGCCCCATTTGCTGACCCATTAAGTGACGCTAGCCTGACGCCATCAGAGCAACTAAAAACTGATCTGATTCATGTTGCATTTGATCGTTGTTTTTTATTAGAACAGCCTTCGATTCGTTCTAAAGCAGAATTTGAGCAACGACTAAAAGATAAACGTAGTGATTTAATCAGCATAGCAACTGAGTTAGCTAAACAAATTGCAACACCACTTGCTGAATATCATGCCATTGCAAAACGCTTATCGGGCAAACTGCCTTTGACAGCACTTAACGCAGTTAAGGATATCAGAGAACAATTGAATCACCTGATCTATCAAGGATTTATCCATACAACACCAGATCAAGCATTAAAACGCTTGCCTGTTTATTTTCAAGCAATCGGTCATCGCTTAGATAAATTAACTACTGATCCCATTCGTGATAAACAATGGATGATTGAACTTGCCCCTCATTGGCAGCGCTATATCGCTAATGTCGAGAAAATTCACTCTGCTGAATTCGAACAATATCGTTGGATGTTGGAAGAATTACGCATTTCATTGTTTGCTCAAGGATTAAAAACGGCCTACCCCATATCTACCAAACGGATCGCGAAACAATGGGATCTATGTTAAGTTCACCCTGTCTGTTCAGATAGCCCAAGGCTGAGGTGGTCCATTCCAAAAACCTTGTGCATAATCAACACCAATTTCTGCCAAGGTATCAAAAATCTGATCGTTTTCGACGTATTCAGCAATGGTCTTAAGTCCCATTACATGACCAATACCATTGATGGATTTGATCATTTCAAGGTTAACAGGATCGTTCAGACAGTCTTTGACAAACATACCATCAATCTTCAAGTAATCTATGGGCAGCTGTTTTAAATAAGCAAACGATGACAGACCACTACCAAAGTCATCCAAGGCAAATTGACAACCGACGGCTTTCAATCGAGTAATAAATTCCAAAGCGGCTGAGATATTTGAAATGGCTGCAGTTTCAGTGATTTCAAAACAAATATGAGCATTCGATTTGATTAGATCATTGTCACCAATGTGTTTAATAATATCTTCATAAAAACGGACATCGCCTAATGATTGCCCGGATAGATTAATGCCATAAACACCACTGATATCACGACCAGCTAACCGTGCTGTTTCGAGACGGTTTATAACGTTCTCAACAACCCACAAATCAATTTCAGCTGCCATGCCATAATGCTCCACAGCAGGTAAAAACTGACCGGGTGCAATAATCTTACCTTGGTCATCTTTCATTCTGATCAACAATTCATAGTGAGGCACATTATCATTGTTCTCTGTACGCACAATGTTTTGTTGGTATAACACCAAATCATTTTCAGCAATTGCACGTTGAACACGTGACACCCACTGCATCATACCTTTACGCTGAGACAATATTTCATCATCTTGACTAAAGATTTGTAACCTATCTCGACCAGCATCTTTAGCGGCATAACAAGCGTTATCAGCTTCCATCAATACTGTGGTGAGCGTATCGCCTTCATTTATACTCACTACGCCTAAACTAGCAGTAATCTTAAATAGCTGATTATCAAAGGCAAACCGAAACTCACGTAATTTACTCATAAGATGTTCAAATTGCTCAATCGCTTTTTCAAGTGTGCAATTAAATACCACTACAGCAAACTCATCCCCACCAATGCGAGCAAGAAAGTCAGACCGACGTAACCCTTGTTTTAATACAATAGCAGTTTGTCGTAATAACTCATCTCCAGCGCTGTGGCCACAAGTATCATTGACCACTTTAAATTGATCTAAATCGATATAACAGAGTACATGTGAATCGTCACTTTGTTGCTGTAATAAATGGTTCAATTCGTTTTCAAATGCAAAACGATTAGGCAAGCCTGTCAGCTCATCATGTGAGGCTTGATAAGTAAGTTTGTAATTTAACTTGAATTCTTCGGTTACATTTTGTGATTGCACAATAGCGTATTCGATGTCTTGGTTGTCATCTTTGACAGCTGTCACGGTTGAATGCAACCAAAGGGTGTCGCCGGCTCTATTCTTAAAGCGCTTCTTACTTTGATACCAGTCGACTTTTCCAGCAAATAAGTCATTAAAATTGGCCGTGCCTCTTTCTCGATCATCTTTATGAAGAAAATCAAGTGCATTAATACTCATTAATTCAAATTTGCTGTAACCAGATAATCGACACGCTGCTTCATTGACATCAATAATTCGATAACTCTTATCAATGATCAGCATTGGAACGCCAGCGTCGTCAAACACATGTTGTAAAAATACTTTATTTTTTTCGAACTTTTCTAATAGCTCAGTTTGTTGTTTATTAGTCGCAGTAAGATGTTTAATCAGTTCAGTGTTTTTAAGTTTCAAACCTAACGTTTCCAGAAGCTTGGCATTGACATACTTAACCAGTATTAACATAACGACAAGGTATATTGCTGTTGTTAACCCGGCCAAATCATGGCCAGCATGATAAAGGCCGTAACAAATCGGTACGCCCATAGGCAATACAAAACCGTAATAGCATCGTAAGCTACTCATATGCAGAGAAATAGCACCCGCCGATAAACCGGCAGCAACCAAAGGGATAATTAATAACTGATTTACTGGCCAGTCAGGGGCTATAAATAGCCCTAGCATCCCCCATAGCACACCGCTTATTGCAAGACCTGACGCATAGATAGCTTCATATCGTCTTAATTGCGTAATTGAGTAAACAGTCTCTTCGACAACACGGGCTAGTTTATTTTTTAATTTGGATGTTATTACGAAACGGAAAATGGCAACAGAGAGTGAGAGTGTTAACCAAAAATATAAAAATGTTTTATCTAATACTGTAGATAAAACTTGGGCGGTGATCACTGCAAGTAATAGGTTGGTGACAATAGCTATGGCACCCTGCCCAAATAACATTTTAAGCCTTACCTGTAAGATGTCCTCAGCTATCGTGCCAGCATTTACATCGATGGGCGTGTAATGACGCAAACTCTATTTCCTTATGTCTTATTATTATATTTAGCAAAATTTTTGAATTCTATCGTATGACGCGCACTCTCTAAAATCGACAAGTTCACGTATTTACAAATAACACTAAAAAATTGTTTGCAACTACCATCTGTTGCCATTAAAACTTTAGATTCTGTATTTTTGCATGGTTGATGAACTACCTTACCTTAGCATTGAAACAAATTGAAGATACATCATTACTTCAACTGTTCCACAAGAAAAGATTAAATTAATTCAGTTTCGGTTCAGTTTTACTTTGTTAGCCTACAGGCAACAGCTAACAAATAGGAGGGCTGTCATGAAACACTTATTAAAAACAGCAGGCTTAGCGTCGATATTGCTTTTATCGTCTACAACCTTATTAGCTAACGATCGTCACTCTCGTGATTACGATGATCATTATTATTCTGACCGACATTACGATCAACGTGATTATAAACATAAACAAATGGCTCGCGTTATTAATGTTGAGCCTATATATAGAAGTATTCGTGTCTCAACACCTCACCGAGATTGTCACCGTAGTTATGACAATCACCGAACTAATTCATATACCAGCACCATTGCTGGGGGCATTATCGGTGGTGTTATTGGTAATCAATTCGGTAAAGGCTCAGGTAATACAGCCTTAACCGTGGCCGGTACATTATTGGGTGGTTCAATGGGCCACGACTTAGGCTATAACAGTTCACCATCAAGACATCATGATCGTGATGACTCATGTCGTGTAAGCCATGACTACCATTACGAACAAGAACTCGATGGCTATTTTGTTACTTACAAATACAAAGGCCAACGATACACAACGGAAATGGATCGCCATCCAGGTAAATATATACCGGTTAATGTGACTGTTGCACCATCAAACGGTCACTATCATTAAACTTAATTTGAGAGAAGATCAAAATGAAATTATCAAACAAAACATTGTTTTTATCTGGCATCCTAAGTCTTGTTTTAGGTGCAGCTGCACTGCCAAGTTATGCCGATGAACAACCATATACTGTTAGCAATGGCAAAGAGCTTGATGCGAGTAGTTATAATGGATTCAAACTATACCGTAACTGGTGTGCTCGTTGCCATGGTACTTATGGTCAAGGGATGGTTGGACCAAAT
>JBFIJJ010000156.1:0-6231 GCA_041600795.1 Methylophagaceae bacterium
CATGTTGGTAACCTCCAAGTCGATGTTGACGTAATTGTCTCGACTTCGAAAATTCTGCTTAATTGCAGATGACTACATAATATACCCATATTAATTTTGTGTATATATCTCATTGATTTGAAATGATATTGATTTAATATAAATACGCTTTTGTAATGGTTTATTTAGCAGTAGAATGATTATTGTTACTATCAAATAAGGGATGTTGTGGATAAAGCAATCTACCAGACACTAAAATCTATCCTCAGTGTGGCTTTAGTGTATTTCCTTTTAGCCAAATTAAGTTTTCAGATTTCGGCTGTCACTAACTTTAGTCAATTACTCTCTTTACATACAGGTTTTGCCATTGCTGTTATGTTAGCAATAGCACCTTCACGGGCATTGGCTGGAATAGTACTAGGTGTGTTTGCTTTAACTATTCACGCTTCATTTGAACGTAGTGGTTCTAACTCAGATGCTATTTTGCAGTATCTAATTGCAATATTTACCGTGGTCATCCAGGCTTATATTGGTTCAAAAATATACAGAATCTGGGTCAATGTCGATAATAGTTTGAGTCATGACAATGATTTATTGAACTTTTTAAAAGCCGTTCCTGTAATTGCTCTCGTTTTAGCCCTTGTGAGCTTCCTAAGTTCACAGTTGATAGTTTCATCTCAGCATACGATTGGTTTTTTAGGTTTCTTAGAGTTGTGGGTTAGTTACACCCTTGGGCTGATATTAGTAATACCTGTTGTTTTTAGCATCGTTGAACAACAATCGCTATGGAAAAACCGCAGAAACATTTTAGTGTTTAATTTTATTGCTGCACTAACAATTACATTTTTAGTATGCAGTAATATTCGAACGTTTGAAAATGATCGGATAGAAGACCGGTTTAAGATCCTGACTAATCAAACTGCAACCTTGTTTCAAGTGTCTTTAAAAGAAAAAGAACTTTTACAAGAAGCTGTCGCACAACTATTTGTGTCATCAAAACAGGTAACACGAGAAGAGTTTAAGCAATTCGTTAGTGGTATTTCTGACCAAAATAAGTTTATTCAAGTTGTTGAATGGTTACCTAAAATAGAATATGAACAGCGAGCAGAGTATGAACGCGAGCAACGTCAATACTATGGTGATGATTTTTCAATCACAGAAGTCAATAAAAATGAAAAAGGCGTACTCGTTCCTGCAGCAAAACGCGATGTCTATTATCCAATCACTTACCTTGAACCAGAGCAAGGCAATTATATAGCTCAGGGTTTTGATCCAAGTGCTTCTCAAGGTTCTAAAGATATAATTAGAAAGGCGATAATTTCAGGACAAAGCCAAGCAAGAGGGCCTATTCAAATTTTCCGTAAAACAGGTTTCACACATGCATTTATAGTCTATCGTCCTATTTTTCAAAATTTCGATGGTACTAAAACACTGGATCCTAGTGCGGGTGAAGTCATTGGTTTTGTTAATGCAGTTGTTCGTGTTGAAGATTTTATTGCAACGCTAGTGGGGCCTCGCCAAACTGCAAACTTTAACATTCAGTGGCAAGATGTCGAAACGGGCAAGTATTATTTTGATAATGATGTCGACACCTCCGCACCTTTCCAGCATGTGATTGATATCAATCGCTCTGGTCGAGATATGAAATTGATTTTTACACCGACAGCTTCATTTATAAATGATAGGACGACAGAGCTTACGGCTATCGCAATGGTCACAAGCTTTATTTTAGCGAGTTTATTTTCGATGGTTGTACTCAATATCACCGCACGTACGTTACGTATACAAAGTGAAGTTAAATCCAGAACTAAAGAGTTAGAACTGGCGAACGAGCAATTGGAGTTATTATCAAATAAAGATGTACTCACACATTTGTATAACCGACGTTATTTTCAACACGCATTGCAGGATGAATTTGAGCGCTCACGGCGTTATGGCAATAACTTTGCCTTAGTCACATTTGATATTGATTACTTTAAAAATGTAAATGATCAATATGGTCATCCGTGTGGTGATCAAGTGATCAAGGCTGTTGCTGATTATTTATTAAATACCAGTCGTTCATCTGATGTGATCGCTCGAATTGGCGGTGAAGAGTTTGCACTTATTTTGCCTGGACAGACACACGCACAAGTAATGACACTGGTTGAACGTATACGGATTGATATGAGCAATATCAAGGTACAGTACGAACAACACACGGTGCAATTCACTTGTAGTTTTGGTATCGCGATTTTTGATAAGGACGTGGAAACGGTTGCTGAATTGATTAAGATGGCTGATAAAGCCATGTATGAAGCAAAAGAATCAGGCAGAAATAATACTAAATTATTCTCTGCTATCTAGCATGACAAAGTTGATGGTTACAGACACCATCAACTTTGCTTGTTAGTTTAATGCTATTGGATTTAGCGTAAGGTTCTGCTGAATAAGTTTAATGCCAACTGATAACCCAAACTTGCTGTTTGAGCATCATAACGACCACCATCACCTTCATCACGCATAAATGCATGTTCGGCATTAAACTCATGCCATGTAAAAGTAATATCAGTTGCTTTAAGCTCGTTATAAATCTTTAACAGGCCATCGGCTGGGATATGGTTATCTTGTTTGCCCCAAATCATCAATAACTCACCCTTAATGTCAGCCAAACGTTCCATGCTATGTTGACCCGGTTTATTTGGAATTTTTTGAATATGTAAGTCAGTGCCGTAAAAACAGGCGGTGCCTTTAACTTCAGGTTGTAAGGCTGCACGGAAAGCCAAGTGACCACCAATACAGTAGCCCATCGCGCCAATATGACCATTACACCAAGCTTGTTGTTTAACAAACTCGATCATAGCAACATTATCAGAATCATAAGCCTGAACATCTTTGGCTTCTTTATCGGCATTACCTTTATCACGACCTGCATCGTCATAGCCTAGTACCGTACCAATAGGGTTCAATTCATGAAACACTTCCGGTACCAACACAGCATAACCATGACTAGCCATGAAGCGAGCCGCTCGTTCAATCGGGCCTGTTTGTTGAAAGATTTCTGAATAAAACAAAATAACAGGATAGCTACCATCACCAACAGGGCGATGAATATAAGTACGCATGACACCAGTTGGTGTATCAAGATCGGCAAAATGGCTTTGAATTTTCATATAAGGCTCGTTTGGTTGCTGTTTGATATGAGAAGAATAAAGGCGGATATTGTACAACGAATTATGGTGTTCATCATTCCAAATTAATCAAACGTAGTTACTTATAATCTATAAAGGCGACATACCTGAAAAGTAACAATCGCCAATAAAATACGTCAAGTTGATATAGGGGTATGATATAGAATCAAGACTATAAGGAGCTGTTATGACAGAGTGGATAACAGGCCAGGTTGTTAAAAACAAACAATGGAATAACCGCTTACATTCATTGCAAATTCAAGCTGAAATTCCGATATTTAAAGCGGGGCAATTTACCCGACTTGGCCTTGAAATTGACGGTGAAATAGTCAGTCGTCCATTTTCATTGGTAAATGCACCCGGTGAGTCGCCACTTGATTTTTATTTTATCGAAGTATTGGGCGGTAAACTATCGGTACCATTGGCACATATGATACCGGGCGATGAAGTATTAATAGCACCGCGCGCCTCAGGCTTACTGACATTAGATAATGTACCATCGACCAAACACTTATTTTTGCTGTCGACAGGCACCGGTATCGGACCTTTTCTATCAATAATCAAAACTGAACAACCGTGGCAGCAGTTTGACAAAGTTGTGTTGGTTCATGCCGTGCGAACACAAGATGAATTAACCTATCAGGACACCATAAATCGTAGCCTGATCGAACATAGCGAACAATTTATATATGTACCTTTTGTCAGTCGTGAGCAATGTGACATTGCGTTATTTGGACGTATTCCACAAGCAATTCTCGACGGTCGATTAGAGCAAAAAACCGGGCTTGGATTTAATGCCGAAGATAGCCACGTTATGTTATGCGGTAACCCGGATATGGTGCAGGAGACCATGGATACATTAATTGAACAACGCGGTCTGAAAAAACACAGTCGTCGTGATCCCGGCCAGATTAGTATTGAGAAATATTGGTAAAGGCGAATTTAGTCCTCTTTTCCTCACAGTGGCACGGTGACACGTCGCCTCATATACCTAGCTAAAAGCACCATGTCAGCGTTAACTTTTAGTCATAAATCAATGAACTTATTGAATAAAAATCATGTCCATTTCCTATCGAAGTAATTCCAAGAGTTTTCATTATGGAAAATCTTAATCAAATTTATAGAAAAAATAATAGGCGAGTAGAAGAGCGCCGCAGATACGCTCGACGTATTATCAAGCATGCGTTTGGTAGCAAAGAATGGAAGCAAGTAATGCAAGCCTCGTATGTGTTTTGGCCAAAAGAAGATAGGCGAGTAGATGAACGTAGAAGTGTTAACCGCCGTCTGGTTGAGCGAAGAACTGGCTTAGAAAATTATCGTCGTCAGTCACTACGCCAACAAGCGTTGAGAAGAAACGGACAAAGACAAAGATTGACCTCTGAAGAACTCAAGATGATTAGCGATCTGAATAACCGTTCTCAATAAAAACAAAGCGTATTACTTGTTACAGCCAGCCTAATAGTTTCGTCATCTTCAGTCATCATAGCTGCTTAAGTAAAAGTAAAGACGTAGGCAAGCAGTAACAAAGGTAAATCCTGAGGAAGCTATATGATACAATGTTGATTACAGAAGGATTTTACTTCCAAGTTAGGATGACTATTTACTCAGATGAAGTGTAAATATGAATCAATCAGGGCTAAACGCTACTGCAGAAAATGACAACATTGAATCAGCAATTGATCAAGCCCTATCTAACCAACACTGGAATTTAAAATTTTCACCGCGCTTAGAAGATAAGTTTGAAGCCGAGCACAATAAGCAACGCAGTAAAGACATGGTGTTTTATGGGATTCTAGCAATCCTTATTTTTAATTTATTCATAATAAATGATTGGCTCACACGACCGGAAGTTCTATCGGATGCAGTAATCTTGCGGGGTGTGGCCACACTCTATACAGTTACAATTCTTTGGTTTATCAAGCGAGGGATAACCCCCAAATATCGTGAAATACTATTTACAACAGCGGTTGTAATGGTCACTTTTTGTTCTTGTCTGATATTTATACTGACACCATCACCAATAGCCACTTATGATCCGTTCTTATTTACGATGATTTTTATAGCAAGTAATACCTTAATACCGTTGAGAATCCCCCATGCAGTTTGGAGTACAGCCGTTATTATTAGTATGACTTTATTGTTTGTATTCAATCATAAATATATTGATCAACAGGCCATTAAATACATCGTAAGTTTGCTGGTTGGAGTCTCAATATTCAGTTTGCTTGCCTGCTATCGTCTAGAACGATTCCATAGACAGTCCTATTTACTTCGCCTACGTGAAGAATTGCATACTGAAAATGCACTCCGTTCTGCCGATGAATTTCAACATCTATCGCAGATTGACCCTTTAACCCAACTACCTAATAGACGAGAATTTGAAAGGGTTTTAGCGCGAGCATTTAATCATGATATGGCTAGAAATAGGCCAGCTCTATCTGTTCTGATGATCGATATTGACTACTTTAAAAATTTTAATGACAGTAGAGGTCACTTAGCTGGTGATGAATGCTTACGCACTGTTGCTGCAACAATGAAAGCACAATTGCGAGATAGTGATTTTATAGGTCGATTCGGTGGCGAGGAGTTTGTTGTTTTATTATCTCGCTCAGATAGTGAAGCTACAGAAATTACATGTGAACGTTTGCGTAAAAGTGTCGCTGACCAGAATATCGAATATGAACGCAATAACCGAACTCAACATGTCACTATCAGCATTGGTGCTGTCGTTGCCTCATCTACGCAACAACAATCTTCAACAAACATTATCAACCTTGCTGATCAAGCACTTTATGCTGCTAAAGGCAAAGGGCGGAATTGTTGGGTTTTATCTGAAACGTCACCACTCATTAAGTCAGTAGTTAACGTGGTTCAAGTTTAAATTCTATCTTTCATATTGTGAGTCCCGGTCACTACAACGATATCCAGCCATTAATTCGAAGGAGCACTATGTTGACACTTCCAACAAAACTCAAACGAAGCATTATTTTTCTCCTGACAATTACTACATATCCAGTCAACATCGGCATCATGACTAAATGATGAGGCAATGATTGCCATTGCCTTGTCATAATCCTCATCG